>JAGAUC010000315.1 GCA_017621015.1 Clostridia bacterium
ACATTGCTCCGTAAACAAGACCCTTGCGGACGTTGTTACAGGTGTTGCCCTCGCCGTCAAACGAGTTGCCTACGTAGAAGACATGGCCAAGGCGTTCGGTTTCGTGTGCCAGGTTTCCATAAAGCGATTTTACAAGCAGAACCTTACCTGTGAAGTCCTCTTCTACAACAAGAACCGCACTGTGATCGTAGTACGCAGCATCTGCGGATTTGTATTTTCCAAGACAAACGTTGGATTGCTTGCCGGTTTTGCCGTAGTTATCCACAATGACGGTCTTGCCCGAAACGTGCAGATACGAGCCGACGTAACCTGCCGTCCAGGTTGCCGGATAGTACATATTGATCGCGCAAGCCTGATAGGACCATTCGCCATTGAGCGAATAGTTATCGGTGATGACCGTATCCGTCAACCAGATGCCGTATTCATCATTGTGCGTAGCGGTATACGCGTTGGACCAGATGCAGGAGGTACGGGTGTTGGTGGAAAAGTACTTCATACTGCAGCCTACCATCTCGAGGTGCGCATACGGGCTGACAACGATCGCCGCCGCATACGACGCATTGCCTGCGCCAAACTCAAGCATCTCATCTCCGGGTCTCCAGTCCATGTCCTGACCGACGAGATTTACGTTTTCAAACGTGAAGTAGGGAATGGCGGAATAGCCTTCCGCCTCCGTTGGACCGTTGATGACGAAGAAGTTGTTCACTCCCGAGGTGAGAATGGAAGAATCGATGTAAATGGTATGTCCGTTGCCCTTGATCTTCACAATTTTATCGTTCTTTATGGTATATCCATATGTCAGCTCGATATCCTTGTGAAGCTCAATGATGCCCTTTGCTTTGTCCTCCGCCATGGCGAAGACGTCGGCAAAATCGCCTGTGGCCAGAACGGTCTCTCCGTCTGCCGCATACAGCGTGGCCTCATAGTCCGCCTCTTCGGCCGATGCCGTGATCGCCGTGCCGACCAGAAGGGTGGTGAGCAGCATCAGCGTGGCGAGAAGCAGGCAGAGTGAAGATCTTTTCATAAAGTTTCTCATCTTATGGCTCCTTTTCGGGTTTCGATAGATCCTTTCCGTACATTTACAAAAAAGATTTACCCAATATATAATTATTTTATCAAACAATTATACATTTGTCAAGGTAAATCTTTGCTTTTTCTTTCGATGAGGTTAATTTTATTTAATTTTTCGGTAGTAAATAGCCTTTTTTTGCTTTCCTGCAATCTCGAGGATATTCAGGTGCAAAAGCACCTTAAGCGCGGCGCTGAGTGTGCGGCGGCGCAGATTGGTGAGACGCGAAAATTCGGCGGACGTGAACTCCGTGGGGAGCGCTTCGGGGAGAAAAAAGTCGGCAATATCCTCCCGTGAGGACAGCGTTCGAAGATAGACCAGCTCGCGCGGAATACGCTCAAGTCGTGTGGCACCGTGCTTTTTATCGGTGCCTTTTCCGTCCAGAAGCTTATAATCGTCGGCGGTAAGGCCGACAATAAGAAAGCAAACGCGATCAAAGTCCAGGTGCTCCAGCAGGTAGATCATTTCGGGCAGGACGCGCATTTTGCCGTGTCCGACGGGGACCTTGCGCGACTCGGAGAGCGTGCCGCTTTCGGGATCCACCCATATAAGGCGCTTGGCAGTCAGAATGGGGCAGACGATCTGCACCTTTTTGTCGGTGTTGGCAAGGTAATAGGCCAGCTTTTTTTTGAGCGGGAACAACCCCGCGCTTTGAATTTCGTATAGGGTATTCTCCTCCAGCGCGTCGGCCACAAAGGGACCGATGCCTACCTCGTGATAATCGGAGTCGGGGCAAAGATAGGTCTTAAGGACGCGGTGGAGCGTTTTTTCGCCCAAGGTGCCGATGCCCAGCGTACCGCTTTCGGTGTTTTGTATTGCAAGACAAATTTTTTCAAATTTTTGTTTTTCTTCCGAATTTACCATCTGTGTTCTCCTTTTGTGTTGTATAACCTTCCGACTTTCCTCATAAAATAAAAGCGACCCTTGCCATAAAAATTGCCACTTTGCATCAATTTTGTTACTTATGAAAGCGGCGGCATCGGCACACATTAACTTGGGATGCCTCAGGCAGGCATTCCAAAGCAAAGATAAGGAAGCTGGGCCAATGAATAGTAAGATCAAACGTAATTTCAAGATATTTTCCACCGCGCTGATGGCATGCTTGCTGGTGGCCGTGGCGGTGCTTGGAGCGTACCGTATTCTGATTCCCGATGAGATCTCGTATTTTTCGGGAGAAGCCGTGCCGTCCTATTTGGGGGCAGATGCGATGCTTTTGGATGAGACAGCCGCATCGTCCGCGGCGGATGGACTGTTTTTTGAGCAGGAGGCGAAGTATACGCTTCTGGGCGTGATCCCGCTCAAAACCGTCAATCTCGTTTCCTATAAGGACATCAAGGTCTACCCGGGTGGCATGCCGTTCGGGGTCAAGTTTTACACTGACGGTGTTCTTGTCATCGGCTTTTGCGATGTGGACACCGAGAGCGGCAAGCAAAATCCGGCCTATGCGGCGGGTCTGCGTCTGAAGGACGTCATCACGCACGTCGACGGCAAGGAGCTTGGCAGTGCGCTGGAGCTGACCGAGGCCATCGAGCATTCGGAAGGACGGCCGCTTTCGCTTCGCTATACGCGCGGCGGCGAGAGTGCCGAGACCACCCTCACTCCTGTTTTTTCCGAAGGTGAGGGCATCTACAAGGCGGGCATCTGGGTCAAGGACAGTGGCGCGGGCATTGGCACCGTCAGCTTTATCCTTCCCGAAAGTCTGTATTTTGCCGGCCTTGGACACGGCATCTGTGACGCCGATACCGGTGAGCTTTTGCCCATTGAGCGCGGCACGGTGGTCGACGTCAACATCAGCGGCATCAATAAGGGCGTCAGCGGCACGCCGGGCGAGCTCCGAGGCTTCTTTGGTGCCGGCAAGACGGGCATTCTTCTGGGCAACGATGCCTGCGGCGTGTACGGCCTTTTCAGCGAGTGTCCGCAGACGGTGACCGAGCCGATTCCGCTGGGTCTGAAAAACGAGGTCACCGAGGGTGAGGCCTTTATCTACTGCACGCTGGACACGGGCGAGATCGGCAAATATTCGGTGGAGCTGAGGAGCATCAACAAGGGCGCCACGGGCGGCAAATGCTTTATCGTGAAGGTGACCGACAAGGCGCTTTTGGAAAAGACGGGCGGCATCGTTCAGGGCATGAGCGGCAGTCCCATCATTCAGGGCGGTAAGCTGGTCGGCGCGGTCACCCACGTGATGATCGGAGATCCCACCACCGGCTACGGCATTTTTGCCGAAAATATGCTACGGCTGATCTCAGAAGAATAAGCGGAAATGCCTCCGAGGAGCCTTGCTCCTCGGGGGCGATCCTTTTTATGACTTTTTTCGGTAGGCGAGAGGGGAGAGACCCACGTGCTTTTTAAAAACGGAAGAAAAATAATTGGAGTCCTGAAAGCCCACCGAATAGGCAATCTCGGTCACGTTGAGCTCTGAAAGCTCCAAAAGCCGTTTGGCCCGCTCCAAACGAATATCGGTCAGATATTCACAAAAGCTCTTGCCCGTCTGTTTTTTAAAGGTATGGCTCAAATAGGAACGGCTACAGCAAAAGGTCTGGCAAATGTCTTGGACGGTAAGCCCGGACGAGGCGTTGGTCTGAATGTACGCGAGAATCTGCTTGAAGGGATCCGAGGAGGTGTCCTGCTCGGTTTTCTTTTTGATATACGCCAGCTCCAGCATACGGCAGAGCGGCAGAAGGAGCGTGTCGATTTTTTCTTTTGGGGGCATCTCCTGCCTCAGCGTGCGGTAGCTCCTCGTTATTTGGTCGGGGTCAGCTTGGAATTCCCGTACAACCCACGGGAGTCTTGCCTGACCTGTGGGCGAGGCGTAGCCGCTGACCGAAATAAAGCCTACGGTTTGCTTGCCGTTTCGGATGGGATACACGTATTCCGACACGCCAGCATAGCAGACGCCGCAAAAGCCGCTTTGATGCTTTTGGCAATGGGCAAGCACCCGCTTTTGCTGTGCAAGACATCGATTGTGTGCCGAAGGGAGAGATTTTATATAGGTGCAATAAGCGTTATCGTGGACGTTGAACTGCATCAGATCACTGAAGAGGATCATATTTTCCCGAGATAACGGGTGCAACGTGACCGACAGCCTACATTCTCCGATCAGATAGGTGACGTATTGTTGGATCTCCTTTAGCATGGGCCCTCCTTTGCTCAAATTTAAAGAAAACAGGCCTATAATTATAGGCTTTTCTTTGTTTTTGTGCTATAATGATATCATACCCTCTGCAAAAAGTCAAGAAAAAGGAGAGCTTTTTATGAGAACAAAGAACCATCGAGCGGATCTTTGTGTGGTGGGCGGCGGTATGGCCGGGCTTTGCTGCGCGATCGCGGCGGCGCGCCACGGAAGCAGGGTTATCCTTTTGCAGGATCGACCGATGCTGGGCGGAAATGCCTCAAGCGAGATCCGTATGTGGATCGGCGGCGCACACGGGAAGGACAACCGTGAGGGCGGCATTATCGAGGAGATCTTTCTGGAGAATTTTTATCAGAATCCGTCGCTCAAATACCCGATCTGGGACAGTGTGCTTTACGAAAAGGCAATGGCGGAGGAAAATCTGACGCTTCTTTTGAACACAAGCTGCCTGGATGCTGCGATGGACGGCAATCGCATCGCTTCCGTCAAGGCGTGGCAATCGAACGCCGAGACCTTCCACGTGATTGAAGCGACGTATTTTGCCGATTGCTCGGGCGATTCGATCCTCGCACCGCTTTCGGGCGCGAAGTATATGTACGGCAGGGAAGCGAAGGCCGATTTCGGCGAGCGCATTCCGCCCGACGTGGCCGACAAGAAAACGATGGGAATGAGTTGTCTTTTCCAGATCCGCGAGACCGATCACAAGGTGGAGTTCATTCCGCCGAAGTGGGCGTATACTTACGAGACCGACGAGTCTTTGCCGTGTCGGAGACACGATCCCAAAAACAACAACTATTGGTGGATCGAGATCGGCGGTGAGTGGGATTGCATCCATGACACCGACCGATGCCGCGACGAGCTTCTCAAGATCTGCTACGGCGTTTGGGATCACGTGAAGAACAAGGGCGACCACGGTGCGGAGAATTGGGAGCTGGAGTGGATCGGCTTTTTGCCGGGCAAGCGCGAGAGCCGTCGCTATATCGGAAAATATATTGTGACACAAAACGATGTGGAAGCCGAGGGGCGCTTTGAGGACGTTGTTGCCTACGCGGGCTGGTCGATGGACGATCACTTTCCCGAGGGCTTTGCCTATCCGCAGTATCCGACGATCTACCATCCCGCGCCTTCGCCTTGGGGGCTTCCGCTTCGCGCGATGATCTCGGATAACATCGAAAATCTGGTGTTTGCGGGGCGAAACATCAGCGTAACGCACGCGGCGCTTTCGTCCTCGCGCGTGATGGCGACCTGCGCCATTCTCGGTCAGGCGCTCGGCACGGCGGTGGCACAGGCGCTGGAGGAAAAGTGTGCGGTGGAAAATGTGAACATAGGTCGTCTGCAACAGACGCTGATGGAGGACGATTGCTACGTTCCGTGGCACACGCGAACGCTTCCCGCGCTTACCCTTGAGGCGGCGTGCACGGCGGACGTTGTCCGCAACGGTATCGAGCGCGGCGAGCAAAACCTATGGAAGGGAAGCGAGGGCGAGAGCATCTGCTACACCTTTGAGGGCGACGAGGACGTGCGTGAGATCCGTCTGGTTTTCGACAACGATATGAACCGAAAGTACCACAATATGCCCTGCAACTATCCGCTGGTGCAGGATAAATTCAAGCTTCCGCAGACGCTTATCAAGGAGTACCGGATCGAGGGAATAAGCGAGAGCGGCGAGACCTTTCGCCTGCGCGTTGCCGACAATCATCAGCGCTTTGTAAGGCACAAGGTGGATTGGCACGTGAAATCGGTGCGTTTTACGCCGATCTCCACACACGGAGCACAGGATTTCCGCGTGTTTGATTTTGAAATTCAATAATGAAAAAATATCCCACGGGGCGAATTTTTGCTCCATGGGATATTTTTATTCGATGCCGAGAAGCCACGTGACCGAGACCTTCAAAATTTTTGCAAGCTCGCGCAACTCATAGTCTGCCACAAAACGCGTGCCGATCTCAATGCGTGAGACGCTGTCACGCTCCATAATAATGCCTGCCAGCTGTAATTTTGCCGCAAGATCGCTCTGCGTCATACGATGGCGGCAACGCGCCTCGTGTACTCTGTCGCCACAAACATTCTTTTTTCCATTGTAATCGTAAATTTTCATAGATTCCCCCGAAAATTCGATAAAGTTCAGAATTTATCTTGACTTTAACATATTTTTAATGTATAATTGTGTTAAAGATAAGAAT
>JAGAUC010000316.1 GCA_017621015.1 Clostridia bacterium
CAGACCCATGCAGGAAAAGTTTTAGTCAAGTTTTTTCAAAAACTTGTGGGGCGTGGGGCAACGCCCCACATAAAGTCACCGACAAATCAAAATTTGAACACAAAAAAGGACTGCGCTGCAGTCCTTTTTTGTTTGATTTATTTTGTCTTTTGTTCCCGGATGCATACCGGGCCGAGAAGTCCCGTGGCCTCGAAAACCTGGAAGCGCGAGAACACATCGCGAATCGCAAAGCCGAGGTTGGTGACGACCTTAACCTCTATGTCATTCTTGCCGACCTTTAAATGATCGGTCACATCAAAGACGTAAGGAGGCGCGAGCTTTACGCCGATCTCCTTGCCGTTGAGCGTCAGATGTGCTGTCTCGCCAACGTAACCGAGGTCAATAAGCATCCTATCGCCCTTGCCGGCACAGTCAAAGGACGAGCGGTAAAAGACGTATCCGCCAAACGGCAGTCGCCCTTCTCGCCGTTGATGTTAAAGAGCTCAGCCGTGGTGCAAAGCGGCTTTTCGGTGGCAAGATCCTCATGGCTTGCTACCGAGATGTCCCACGTGAGCGCGAGCGGCGTTTCGCCTACGGTTTCAAAGTGCTTCTCCTCCTCAAGCCCCTCCGTGCTCTCGCCAAAGGCAAGAACCGTCATAGCACAGGGATCGAGCGTAAGACCGATCGCACCGTCAAAGGTGATCTTGGTTGCCGTGTTGCCTGTGGGATCGTACTTGATGCACTCGCCCGACGGGAAATCGCGGAAATTGAGGCTGACCTTGATGGGCTGATCGTGCTTTTCGTTGCTCAGCAGATAATAATCGGCGTCGGCGTGCTTGAAGTGCGAGAAACGAAGATGTCGCTCGGGGGTGTCAAGCGTGATCTCGGCAAAGCCGCGAGCACGAAGCGTCGCGTCAAGATCGTCGAGTGCCACGAGCTCTACGCCTGCCGCCGCAAGACCCGATTCCTCACCCGTTTCCATCACGCGAGGATAATCCTCAAGCGCGAACACGGGAAGCCCCTCCTTGGCAAAACGGATAAAGGTATCGATCAGGCGCCTCGGCAGGGTCTTGGCCCAAGGAATAATAAAGCAAGGAATTCTCTTTTTGGCAAGGCAAAGCATACCGTTCTCGACCCTGGCATCATAGAGATAATCCTCGGGAACGATGTCAAAGTCAATGACGTGCTCGGTCAGATATCTTACCACCGTGTTCTCGTTCATATAGCCGCCCTCACCGTTGGCCCACTCGGCGTGCGCGTGGTAAAGAAGCGCCGCGCTCGAAACGTGTACGCCGCCGTTGGTCAAGTGGCTAACACGGTTCATGTGGCGTGTGATAAGCCCAAAATCCTTATATTCGGGATTCTTTCCCATGCGATAGAAGTGCGGCGCGAAGGAAAGGTCATTCTGCTGCGGACGGAAGCCGTGCGGCACAAAGTGGTTGATGCCGCGCACCAGCATAAAGTCGGCCATCCACTTCTGCATCTTGAGTCCCTCATTCCAACCAAAGGCACCAAAGATCTCACAAAGCGCTCTTCCCTGCTTGCTCTCCTGAATATGCGCGTGCGAGACCGCAAGCTTGGGAAGCGTAAAATGATACAGCTCGTTATTCATAAAATCGTGCGAGGCCGCACCCGTATTTCCGTAGTCACTCATACCGGGAATCAGCTGGTTAAGCACCACGTCAATGCCCGAAATGTCCTGTCCGTCCATGCAACGGAAAAAGTGGCCCGCAGACCAACGCGTCTTGGTGTGAAGATCGTCGTCCTCCACCACGTGACCGGCATAGGTCACGCCGTGCGCGCGGCACCAGTCGCCAAGCTTTTGGCAGAAATTCCTGCTGTATAGCTCGGTAATGAGATCCATATAGATCACACGCGTGCTTGCCGCCGTAGGATCGGTGCTGTCAAACCACAGCATCGGCAGAAGCTCCTTGGCTCTGCCCCCCAGGCGCTTGTCAAGCTCCGCAAACATCTCGTCACTGTAAGGGAAGAAGGAATATTTCTTGCCGAGAAGCGGCTCAACGTGAGGAGCATAGCTGACGTGCGTGCCGTTGCAGAAGCAGGGCTCATCCGAGAAAAAGCCAGCAAGCGTCTTGCCGAACTCGTGCTTATATTTTTCGTAGTAAGGCTCATAGACCGCCTCGATGACCACGTCACCGCAGAAGGCATCCAGCTTGTCGGGGTACTCGCTGAGTCTCTTGTGCAGACCGCGCCGGGTCTTGAGCAGGAATACGATGCGGTATGCTCCCTCGGGGAGATCCATATATACCATATCGTCCTTCACGCGATAGCTGACGTCAATCACTTCTCCCGTCACCAGCTCCCTGCGTTCCTTGCTGGGCGCACGCTTACACGCGATCACACCAAGCAGAACATCCTCCTCCGCCACGTTCCAGAGCTTGCGGTCAAAGCATACCGCACCGTCCTTGAGAGGCCCGGCAACGTCCATATGGACCTCAGTCATACACCACATCTTCTTTTCGGGATACTTTTTGACGACGATACCGTCTCCCCATCCCGACGGAAAATGTCGGTCGTCAAGGATCCAGACCTTCATGCCTCTCTTCTTACACTCGTCAAGAATGAGATCAATGGTGTGCCACCAGCCGTCTTCAAAATACTCGGGATGGCCGGCATTCTCCACACAAACAGCTCCGATGCCGCACTCATGGATGGCCCGGATCTCCTCGATCAGCGCCTCATCCGGTGCACCAACCTGCCAGAAAAACGGATACAGATAATTGCCGTATTGATCCTGCAAGCATTCTCTAAGCTTTGTCATAAGGGGGATCTCCTCTCATTTCGGGGCAAGCTTCGCCCGTTTTTCTTCATTGTAAAGGGAAAAAGTCTCCTTGTCAACCCTTTCGCTAAAATCGTCTTATTTTTAAATTTATTTGTCCTTTTTTAATACTTATTCGATGGTGTCGGGAAGCCTGGTGACAAGACCCGCCAGGTGCTCGTCATGGCTGATGAGATCAAAGTGAAACGCTCCCTTATCGTAAACAAGATCGGTCACCGAGGCATTGGACACCCACTTAAGGCTCTGCATATGCGCGAGGTCTCCGTAGCTCACAAGACTTTACACCGCACGAATGGGCGTGGCGTGCGTGGCAATGACCACGGTTTCCCCATCGTGGTGCTCAGCCAGGTCGCGAAGCGCGTCCATCACGCGCGCGGCCAACTCAGCCACACTCTCGCCATCTGTGGCACGCGAAGCGCCGACGTCGGTCATAAACAGCCCGAAATCCTCGGGATACTTCTCCACGATCTCGTCAAACAGCATTCCCTCCCACGCGCCGGCCGAGATCTCGCGCAGACGCCGGTCCGGCACGATCTCAACGCCACACGCGTCGGCCGCCGCCTTGCCCGTAAAATAGGCGCGCCTCAGGTCGCTGGCATATACGCGCGATATCTTATAATTCTTTGCCACGTAAGCGGCTGAAAGCGCCGCCTGCCTCTCGCCAAGCGCAGTCAGCGGCGCATCGTAAATGCCCGCAAATCGCCTCTCCAGATTGGCCTGACTCTGTCCGTGACGTATCAAAATCAAATGTGTCATATCGATCCCTCTTTTCTTCCCCTTTATTTTATCACACCTTCCACCGCTTTTCAAGAAAAATTTGTTTTTTTACATTTTCAAATTTTGATTTATCGGAGAGGGACGCGCGGGGGGAAAACGTGCCTCCGGCGGCCAGCCTTTTAAAAAAGGCTGGGCGAAAACTTTTGCAGAATGGGTCTG
>JAGAUC010000317.1 GCA_017621015.1 Clostridia bacterium
GGTGATGCAGACCGCGGATCGAGGTCGTACCGATGTACATACCCGGACGCTTCCGTACCGCCTCAAGACCTTCAAGAACCTGAATGTCACTTTCGTTGTAGTTGATCTGGTTGTTTTCCATTTTATACCTTCCGAATTTTATTTTTAATTACATAGAATCCTTTACAACAGCATCGATATATTCGCAAACCTCTTTAAATTTTATATTTATCTGTTGATTGTCCAGCCGAATCACCTTCAAACCGTAATCTTCCAAGATCTCGGTTCGAAGCTCATCCTTTTTCATTCCTTTTTCGGTAAAATGCTGAGAACCGTCAATTTCGATTACCAGCCTTGCTTTGTCACAGTAAAAATCCGCAATAAATTCACCGATTGCCTTTTGACGTTGGAAACGCGGCTTATAGTCAGACAAAAAATCATACCAAAGTCTTTTTTCCTGAGGTGTTGCCATTTTTCGCAGATTTTTTGCCAAAATAATGTTTTTTGGATTGTAATCAAGGGACATATTCAATTTTACCTTTCCTTAATCCGCAAAATATGGCATTTGCCTATATAATGACACGCGCTCTCCTTCCACCGCCAATGGCGGTCCCCCTCCCTCCCGGAGGGAGGCTTATAATGCGCCACCTTTTTATATTTCAAAAATTTTACATCCATTTTTACATAGAATTCGTGATCTGAATTCTGCTATCAATAGATTTCTTTTCAAAAAGAGAGATACGAATCCATTATTTTGGTATTTTTTACTGCTTTGTTACCTCTGTGCTTATTCGGTGTGCTTCGCTCGGTTGCCTCCCTCCGGGAGGGAGGTGTCGCCGAGTAGGCGACGGAAGGAGCACGCGCAACGAATGATATCTGCTTACATAGTATTTAGGCTCTTTTATAGATTTTTTTATCGTTCCTCACCACTCCACGCGGCCGAGAAGGGCGGTGGGGGAGAGCTGGGAGAAGCAGATGCGCTTTTTTCCCTGCTTATCGGCATACAGAACAAAGGATTTGGGGATCTCATAGCTTGCCGACTCGACAAGGCCCTCCTTTTCCTTGGCGGAAAGGTAGCGCCGCGTGACGGGCGAGACCGTCGCGCTGTCGGTATCGAAAATACCGATGATATCCTTCTCGCGTATATTTTTGCGGTTTCCCACATGCAGATAGATCATGCGCTTCATGGCCTTACTCCTCGGTTCGCTCGATGCGACCGTCCCTCACGCGGATGATGTTGGCACTTCCGTACGCCTCGTCGCGGATCTCACAGGTGGTCATAATGACCTGCTTATCCTTGATCTCCTCAATGAGGTATTCACGTCTGGCAAAATCCAGCTCCGAAAGCACGTCGTCCAAAAGAAACACCGGATATTCGCCCGATTCCTTACGGCTGATCTCACCCTCGGCCAGCTTTAAGGAAAGTGCCAGCGAGCGCTGCTGCCCCTGCGAGGCAAATTGCCTTGCCGCTTTACCACCAAGGCAGATCTCAAGGTCGTCCTTGTGCACGCCGTACAGCGTGGTGCCGGCATAGATCTCACGCTCAAGATTTTGCGAGAGCAGCCTTTTGTAAATTTCCTTGGTCTCGTTCAGATCCTGGTAGCTCTCCTGCTCCGATGAGCCCTTATAAACCAGCGTTGGCACCTCGTCGGTCTTTCCGGTCTTTTCGCTCATCTGGGCAAAGCAGGTCTGCATAAAATTCTGCACCTGCGCCGCGTACGATTCACGGAAGCGCGACAGAATGGCCGCCTCGTGCGCCAGCGCCTCCGACCAGTAGCTCACCGTCTCCGTAAAGGTCGAACGATCGTCCTGCGCATTCCGCAGGAGCGTATTTCGTTGCTTGAGTATCTTTTCGTACTTGGTCAGCGACACAAGATACATGGGTCGCAGCTGGCTGATCGCCTCGTCAAGGAATGCCCGTCGCTCGGCGGGCGCACCCTTGATGAGCGACAGATGCTCCGGGCAAAACAGCACGCACCGAAAACGACCGACCATGTCCGAAAGCCTTGTGATCTTATTCTGGTTGATCTCGATCTGACGGCGCTTGCCCGCGGCGTATTTGATCTCCATCCGCTGGCGGCGCGTGTCGGTAAATTCCAAAGCAATGCTCGCGTGGTCACACCCAAAGCGCATCAGCTCCGCCTCCTTGGCCGCGCGAAAGCTTTTTCCCGTCGAGGCGGTGTAAATGGCCTCAAGAAGGTTGGTCTTTCCCTGCGCATTGCTGCCCAGCAGAATGTTGACGCCGTCGGTAAACTCCACCGATGCTTCCTCAATGTTGCGGAAATTTTTTAGCTCGATCTTGTTACAAAACATAGCTTAGTTGGTCATCTTTACGGGAAGAAGCATAAACTTCTCCTCAATTCCTTCCCTTTCGTAAGCGGGCTCGATGTTGATGCTGGTGAGCGGCGAGGAAAGCGTGATAAGGATGTCCTCGGCCGTGCAGGCTCTCACGCTGTCCATCAGATAGCGGTTGTTGAAGGCTATGAGAAGGTCCTCGCCCTCGTGCTCGATCTCGATCTCGTCGTACGTCGAGCCGGCGCCCGACATGGCATGGATCTTAAGAAGGCCGCCGTCCAGCTGAAGCTTGACCGACGAGCGCACGCTGCCCGCAATTCTCTCCTCGGTGATCAGAGCCGCTCTTTCCAGAGCCGAAAGAAGCGCATCGCGCTTTACGCGTACCGAGATCTTGTGCGTCTTGACAATGATTCTTTCATAATCGATGTATCTTCCGTCCACAAGGCGGGAGAAGAAAATAAATTCGTCCATCAGGAAAATAATGTTCTTTCTCGTCATCACAATGCGGACCTGCTTTTCCTCATCGTCGTCCAGCATGCGGAACAGCTCCTGCGTGGTCTTGGAGGGCACGATAAAGTCAAAGCTCAGCGCCGTTCCCTCAGCACCCGTGTTCTTGATGTCGGTCGCCAGCGAGCACTTGGCCAGCTTATAGCTGTCACACGATACCAGAAGCAGCGATCCTTCGCGTACCTCAAAATAACAGCCGTTAAGCACCGGTCTCTGATCGTTGACACCCATGGCGTACATAACCTTGGTCAGCATTTTTTTAAGCTTACCCTCGGAAATGGCAAAGCTCTTATCACTTTCCAGCTTGGGGATCATGGGGAAATCGGTGCCGGCCAGCGCGTTCATACGGTGCACCGACTTGCCGCTCTCAATGCTGGCAACCAGCTTGTCATCCACGGTAAGCGTGATCTCGTCGCCGTCCATGACCTTTAAGGTCTGGTTGAACTTTTGCGCGCCTATGATGAACGTACCTTCCTCAATGACTTTGGCCTCGGTGGTAATACGGATACCCTTTTCCAGGTCATAAGTCGTCATGATCAGCGTGTCAGGCTTTTGCGCCTCGATCAGAATGCCCTCGATCGAGGTGAGCGTGGACTTTCCCGAAACCGCACACATAAGCGGCGCTACCGACGCTGCCATCTTGCTCTTATCAAAGATAATTTTCATCACGAATACCTATCGGGCCTCGCCCGATTCCTTTCTTTGTTTTAAAATATTTGTAGTTGAATTAGAATACGAATTATGAAGTCTGTAAGGGGAACGTGGGGCTCTGCCCCAACCCCCGCCACCTTTAAAAAGGTGGAC
>JAGAUC010000318.1 GCA_017621015.1 Clostridia bacterium
ATCCTTACCCTCGCTCTCACCGTAAAGCTGCTTCCACCACTCGCTGAGCATCTGGGCGGAGGGCTCGTAGCCAACGAGGATCTCCGTAGTTCTGCCCTTGCGGTACAGAATGTTACGGATGGCGGCATACTTATAGCAATCGTTCTTTTCAAGGTCGGGATCGGCATAAGCCAAGGCGGCATCCTGTGCGCCCTTCATAAGACCGTCAATGTCAATGCCTGCTACAGCGATGGGGAGAAGTCCAACTGCGGTCAGCACCGAGAAGCGTCCGCCGATATCGTCCGGAACCACAAAGGTCTGATAGCCCTTCTCGTCGGCAAATGCCTTGAGCGTTCCGCGCGCCTTGTCGGTGGTAACAAAAATTCTCTCTCTTGCGCCCTCAGCCCCGTACTTCTTTTCCAGAAGCTCGCGGAACACGCGGAAGGCCACGGCGGGCTCGGTGGTCGTGCCCGACTTGGAGATGACGTTGATGCATACGTCTCTGCCCTCGCAGATGGCGAGAAGCTCATTGAGGCTATCGGCGCTGATGTTGCAACCGGCAAAGTATACGTCGGGCGTGTCCTTCTTGAGGTTGTTGTAGTAGTTCGAGCGGATAAACTCGATGACGGCTCTTGCGCCGAGATACGAGCCGCCGATGCCGATCACCACAAGAACGTCACAGCTCTTTTGGATCTTTGCGGCACTTTTCTTGATCTCCGCAAATTCCTTTTTGTCATAGTCAAACGGAAGCGTGGTCCAGCCAAGGAAATCGTTGCCCGCACCGCTCTTGTTTTTCACAAGCTCGTGCGCCGCGTTTACCATCGGCTGGATGTGTGCGTACTCGTCCTCACGGATAAATCCGTCCAGATAATTTACATTCAGTTTGAGTGCCATATCTATATCCTTCTTTAATGAATTTAATGCATATATTTTACATCATTTTGCTCACTTTTTCAAGCCCTTTTTCAATTTATTTCATAATAATTCTTGCAATCATGCGGGCAAGTAATCCAAAATAACCGATTTTGCCGATCTCCTCGGTAGTCACCACGTCTACACTGCCGATTTCCTCACCGCCAAGGCTGTAAATTCTCTTGCCGACCACCGTTCCCTTCTTTACGGGCGCGGCAATGCTTTCCTTCATTTCGAGCCTGCTTTCCACACTCTTTTCCTGCCCCTTTTTGACCGCGTAAGCAAAATCATCGAAGGCGACCGCGCAGGTGTTTTCCACACCGCCCAGCACCTTCATCTCGGGCAGACGCTGTCCCTCAGCCCGAAAGAGCGCGTAATTGGCAAAGCCGTAATCGAGAAGCTTGGTGGCAATGGCATTTCGCACGTCCCTGGTCGGCGCGCCCATAATGACACAGATCAAATGCATCCCGTCCCGCTTGGCCGTGGCGCTGATGCAGAATTTGGCCTTGGCGGTCGAGCCGGTCTTAAGGCCGGTGGCATCCTTATAAAAGCGGACAAGGCGGTTGGTGTTGGTCAGTCCAAACGCGCCGTCGCGCACCGAGTCCATCCAGATCGAGCTGTATTCAAGGATCTTTTCGTGCCGGATCAGCTCGCGCGACATAATGGCAATGTCACGCGCAGAGAGCACGTGATTTTTGGCGGTATCGTCAAGCCCGTTGGTGTTTTCGAAGCAGGCGGTCTTCATGCCAAGCTCCCCCGCGCGCGCATTCATGCGCTCTACAAACGCCTCCTCGCTCCCCGCCACATGCTCGGCAAGCGCCACCGCCGCGTCGTTGGCCGAAGCGATCACCACACATTTGACAAGATCTTCAACGCTCATCTCCTCGCCTTCCTTGAGATAGACCTGCGAGCCGCCCATTGAGGCGGCATTGGCGCTGGCGCTCACGCGGTCGGTCAGCTTGATCTTGCCCTCCTCGATGGCCTCCATCACCAAAAGAAGTGTCATGATCTTGGTCACCGACGCGGGCGGCAGAGCTTCGTCGGCATTTTTCTCATAAAATACCGTGCCGGTTTCAGCGTCCATTAAAATTGCACCGATACAGTCGATTTCCATTCCAAGCTGCTCTTCAACCGCTGCATCGGTCGCACCGTCCGAGGCAAATGCCCCCATTACAGTCGACGACAAAACCAAAATCAGCACCATCAAAAAAGATATGCCCTTTATCCAAATCTTTCTCACGTTCCTACCCTTCCTTTTTGCTTTTTTATAACTATATGACAAAAAGGAAAAAAATAGCCGCCTTTTTCAAATTTTGATTTATCGGGGAGGGACGCGCGGGGGAAAAACGTGCCTCCGGCGGCCAGCCTTTTAAAAAAGGCTGGGCGAAAACTTTTGCAGAATGGGTCTGCACAAACTATACGTCATTTTGAGCCGCGA
>JAGAUC010000319.1 GCA_017621015.1 Clostridia bacterium
CCTGGGTGATGGCGATCTCCTTCATCGCGTCGGCAAAGTTGGTCATATCGGTCAAAAGCACCAGCACGTCCTTGTTTTGCAGAGCAAACTGCTCAGCCACCGCCAACGCCATATCGGGGATCATCATACACTCAACCGTCGGGTCGGACGCCGTATGGATAAACATAACGGTCTTGCTGAGCGCTCCGCCCTTGGAAAGCTCCTCCTTGAAGTACAGGAAATCGTCGTATTTCAGACCCATACCGCCCAGCACGATGACATCGGCCTCGGCCTGCATGGCGATGCGCGCCAGAAGCGGATTGTACGGCTCACCCGAGATCGAGAAGATGGGCAGCTTCTGCGAAACCACCAGCGTATTGAACATATCAATCATGGGAATGTTGGTACGCATCATGCGGTTAGCGAGAATACGCTTTGTGGGGTTGACCGACGGACCGCCGATGGGCTTCAGGTTATCGGTAAGCGCAGGCCCCTTGTCTCGCGGCTCGCCCGAGCCGTTGAAGATGCGGCCCAAAAGGTCCTCGCAAAAGGAAACGCGCATCTCGTGCCCGAGAAAGCGCACCTCGTCTCCGGTGGAGATGCCCTGACCGCCTGCAAAGACCTGAAGCGAGACGATGTCGCCCTCGATCTCGTTGACCTCGGCCAGTGACTTGCCAAAGCGCGTCTTGATCTCGGCCAGCTCGTGATAACGCACACCCGTAGCCTTTACGGTGATCACGTTTCCGGTAATCGATTCAATTCGGTTAAATACTTTATTCATTCTCACTCACCATCCCCCAGCAAAAGCTGTGCCTCGCGGCCCAGGGCACCCTGCCCCTCGGCATACAGCGCGTCGATCGCCGCCTCGGCCGCCGCAAAGGCGTCGCTCTTAAATTCGGTATAGTTCCAGTCAATAAAGCGCTGACGCATGCGGTTGAAGAAGGTACGCGCCTCGTCCTTGCCGCCGAGCGTATAGTCACTGCCCAATACCCGGATCAGCTTATCGGTCACGTAGCGCTGACGCGCCGTGCCGCAGTTGGCATCCACAAGATCAAAGGAGTTTTGCTGCAGATACACCGCATCCAGCATCTCCTCCTTCAGATAGACCACATAGTCCTCAAGCGCAGTTCCCTCCTCGCCCACGACCTTCATCATCGAGCCGATCTCGTCGCCGTGAAGCAGGATGGATTTGCAGAAATCCGACTTTTTGCGATCGATGACCGTCCCGTACTTAGACCAGGAGATCAGCGGATCGATGGCAGGATACTTTCGGGCATCCGAGCGCTCACGGGAAAGGCCGTGGAACGCGCCCACCACCTTGAGCGTCGCCTGCGTCACCGGCTCCTCAATGTTTCCGCCCGCGGGGGAAACCGTACCGCCGATGGTGACCGAGCCCACGCTGCCGTCGGGCAGACGGACACAGCCGGCTCTCTCGTAGAACGCCGCAATGTAGGACTCCAGATACGCGGGGAACGCCTCCTCACCGGGAATCTCCTCAAGACGTCCCGACATCTCGCGGAGCGCCTGCGCCCAACGCGAGGTCGAATCGGCCAGAAGCAAAACGTTCAGACCCATCTGGCGGTAATATTCGGCCAGCGTCACCGAGGTATATACCGATGCCTCACGCGAGGCAACAGGCATCGAAGATGTGTTACAAATGATAATGGTACGCTCCATCAGCGACCGGCCGGTTTTGGGGTCGGTCAGCTCGGGGAATTCGGTCAGCGTTTCCACGACCTCACCCGCACGCTCACCGCAGGCGGCAATGATCACGATGTCCACGTCTGCATATTTGGACGTGGTGTGCTGCAGCACGGTCTTGCCCGCGCCGAAGGGGCCGGGCGTACAGTAGGTACCGCCCTTGGCCACCGGGAAGAAGGAATCGATCAGGCGCACCTTGGTCTCCATGGTCTCGGTGGGTGCCAGCCGCTCGCTGTAGCACTTGACCGCGCGCTTGACCGGCCACTTAAAGGACATGGCTATCGGGATCTCCCTGCCGCGCTCGTCGCACAGCACCGCCACCGTCTCGCTTACGGTATACTCACCCTTCTCCACAATGGATTTCAGCGTATAGCTGCCCAAAAGGTGGAACGGAACGAAAATTTTATGGGTAAACGGTCCCTCGGGAACCGTTCCGATGTACTCGCCGGCGCGAAGCGTATCGCCTACCTTGGCTGTGGGGGTGAATTCCCACTTCTTTTCGGCGTCAAGGCCATCCGCGTAATTGCCGCGCTCCAAAAACCAGCCTGCCTGCTCGGCAAGAACGGGAAGCGGATTCTGAAGTCCGTCATAGATCTGTCCGAGAAGTCCCGGGCCCAGCTGTGCGGACAGCATCTCCCCGGTAAAGACCACCTCGTCGCCATAGCCAATGCCGCCCGTCATCTCGTAGACCTGGATCTGCGCGACATTGCCGCGAATACGGATGACCTCGCTCTTAAGAGCGCTGCCGTCCACCTTGACGTAACAAATTTCGTTCATGGAAACCCGGCCTTCAAATTCGACAGACACAAGGTTTCCGTTTATGCTGATAACCTTCCCTAGATTTTCAGTCATTGCTTTTCCTCCAATTCCTCTCCGTTCACGACGGAGTGGTAAATATTCCGATATGCCTCCTCGCCAAGCGCCGCGTCAAACCCTCGGGCACGCAGGATCAGCTTAAGCTTCAAGGCATAATAAAAAACAAATTCCTCGCAAAAAGCGTCCATGGGACGGAGCGTTTCGAGAAAGCCCAGACGGTACGCGTCCAAAAGCCGCTCTGCCATCAGCGGGCTTTGCTGCTCCACCGCCTCGGTCGCCACCTTCAAAAGCTCTGCGGGCAACGACTCGTCACCGGCGTCAAACGGCTTTTTCAGCTTTTCGGCACGCACCTTACCAAGCGCCAACCGCAGGCGGCGCTCGCCCGCATTCCACGCCTCAACAAGCGACGAGCCCGACCTCTCCGCATTACGCCCCGGCGTAAGCGTCAGCCTCTCCAGCTCGCGAAGCACCTTGCCCCTGAGAAAGCGCCGACAGAGCTCCAAAAACCGCTCCTCGGTAATGGCAAGCGGCACGCCGTCGCTCAGGCCGTCCAGCGAGGGAAGCTGCGACATCAAATAATATTCCGACATCTCACTTTGCCTCTTTCAAAAGCGCGGCTACCTTGGGGCTGAGATACTGAGCCAGCATATCCGTAACAGCCTCGGCCGAATAATCGTAGTACGCGCCGTCGCCGTTTATCGCAATGCGAAAGCCGCCGTCAAAATCGTCGCTGGCCTTCAGAACGACCTCCCCCTCAAGCCTTGCCTTAAGCGCAGAAAACGCCGCGCTCTCTACCGCCGCGGCATCCTTCTCATTCAGGATCACCGTAAGCTCCTCGACCTCGGGTCTTGACGCCCACGCCTCGACAACACGAAGAATGAGCGAGGACAGCGCCTCGGCAGACTCCGCTTTTGCCACGGCCTCTCCCACCACGGCACGAAGCTCGCGCGTCACGCTCTCGCGGAACGAGATCAAAAGGTTACGTCCCGCCTGGCGTATGGCATCCTCACTCGATCTTACCATCCTCTCGTTTTCGGCCTTGGCATCAGCCATCAGCTTGTCGGCCTTTGCCTTCGCATCCGCAAGGAGGCTCTCCGCCTGGGCCTTGGCCGCGTCGAGAATGGCCTTGGCCTCAGCCTCAGCCGCCATAGCACCGTCCTGCTTGATCTGATCGATCAGCTCCTTGAGTTGTATTTCCATAAAGCACTCTCCTTTTCCGTTTTATCGGGAACGATATGAATTCGACTTAATGATTCATTATATCATTTTTTTTTAAGACTTTCAATAACTTTTTGTTACAAAATAAAAATCAAATATGGATTTTTGTACATTTTTGTTGGCAATTATATTAAAATACGTTAAAAAAGCAAGCCCCTTCCCGCATTTTTCGGGAAGGGACAAGTCAAACTTTATTTCGTTGATACCAAACATCAAAGGGGGCCTTTGTTTTTTGCATAAACTCTCATACTCACACCGCTGTCCGATACCAAAATATCGCTTGGCATTGCGGAAAATTTTGCTGTCACATAAAAGTCACCTGCTGCCCCCGACAAGTTAAAGATCTGCAAAAAATAGATCACCCAAAACCACTCGATCGGAACCAGCACGTTCACCACAGCAAGCACGATTCCCCAAAGCACGACCGGTGCCAGCGCAATGAAGATATACGCACCCTTACCGTAAAAATCCGAGCTTCCGGCAAAGGCGTACAGCCCTGTGAAGCCGTATTTCACCCTCTTGGTACCGCAAAGCCTCATCGCAGCACCGTGAACCAGCTCATGAAGCACAATGTAAAGGATCGAAAAAACGATCAGCCCGCCAAAACGAAGCATGTAGCTGAGCATTCCCTTGTCCATACTGAACAGCGGTGCGATCGGCACCAAAAAGCACATAGGGACCACCAAAAGAGCCGCTATGACAAGGGCAATTCCATTCACAAGCAGCATCAACCTTTTATTGTTTTTGAGATCTACGGAAAAGATCTCTACATACCCTTCAGGCAAGCTTTCAAACGTTTTCATGCAATCACCTCATTATTTTTCAGACGGATAAAATCCCCACCGTCCTCAAGTAGCCGAAGCGCCGGACGCTCAAGCGGATTGTGGTTGGGCGTATGGTAAATCAGGTGCCCGGTTGGCCCTGGCGTTCAGGCCACAAGTCTCGGAGTCAAAGCCACACGACCGTATGCCAAAGCCCGCCGCCCTCGTTCTGTAAAGATAATAGCTTCCCTTTTCATATAAGATAAACGGATGGCGAATATGGTTTTCCTGCATTTTCATAGCTCTGTCACCCATTCGGTTTCATGAGAACTTTACAATCCGGCGTTGATCTGCTCCTCGTAAAATCGGTTCTCTCGCTGTTTTATCACAAATTTGTGTTTTCCGGAATGATCTCTGACAAAATAATTCTTTCCGGTTTCCGCATCGACCGATGCCACTCCCGCCACGACCGTGTAGCCCGCCGCTTCTTCGTCACCGATCAACGCCATCAAAACCAGCATCGGATCCCACGAATGTCGACCGCCCCGAGAGCCGTGATCGACAAGCACGTGATGCAAAAAATCGTCCTCACGGAGCTTTCCGCCCGAGATAACGCCGTATCCGACCTCAAATCCAAGAAAGGTCACGGGCACCGGGCAAAGCTCGCAAAATATCTTGCCCGCCTCGCGCGAACGCCCGTTGCGGCAAAAATTGTTTTCCTTTTCGCCGTCGGCATCCCATTTGCCGGCCATCACCCAGAATTTCGATACCTTTTCACGCACAAGCTCAAGGCCGCTCTTCTCCGAAATGTCGTCCGCACCACTCTTCAAAAGCGCCGCCACGACCTGCAAAAAGCCGATCTCTAAAATCTCCACCGGCTCGGTGGCTTCTGCCAAAAGCCTGCGATAAAGGCGCACCGGATCCTCCGCATCGGCATTGGTCACGTCGGGCGCAAGCTCCGATGCCAGGCGCATCTGATAGGTCAGTCGGCCGCCAAAATCGATTGCCTCGGAATCGAGTCCCACGGGCACCCCCTCAATTCCTTCGGCCTTCAAAAATCCCGTAAGCGATGCCACCGACTGCTCCATACACGCGTTGATAGCAACACCGAGAAGGCGAATCTCCCCTCGCTTAACCGCACGGGCAAGCAAGCGTAAGGCAACCGCATCGTCGCAATCCGTCCACCAATCGGTTCCCAGAAGAAATTGCCGCATCTTCGTTTCCTCCGAGCTTTGAATGTTATATATGTTAGCTTTCGGAAAAAGTATAGCATAAAACGGCGTCACTGTCAACCCCTTTCCATCCGGAGGATATACCAATCCTGCGGCTTGGATAAAAAAATCCTGAAAGCAGTGCTTTCAGGATTTTTTGAGGTGCGTTGACAAAAAAGATGCCA
>JAGAUC010000320.1 GCA_017621015.1 Clostridia bacterium
AGCGCTACGAGGAGTTTGCCTCCAGGGCGCGGGAGGAGCTTTTTGAGCTGGACAAGACCGCCAAGGACGAAAACCTTTTTACCAAGCTTTCCGCCAAGATGGGCGTGATGATGAACACCATGATCGACACCACAAGCTCTCACATCGCACAGATGGTGATCGAGGGCTGTAGTATGGGAATCACCGAGCTGATCAAGGCCATTCACGCTCATGACGAGAGCGATGGGGCAGAGCGTCTGGCGCGTGAGGTTATTTCGTTTGAGGAAAGCTGCACCGAAAATATGAAGAAATATTTATAAGGAGGCACCGTATGTCACAGATCACAACCAAGGAGCTTGGCGCCATCGGGGATAGCCTGAATCTGGAGCAAAACCTGATCGCAAAGTATCGCTTTTACGCCTGCACCACCGAGGACAGCGCACTTAAGGACAAATACGAGCAGTTTGCCGAGGCACACCAGCGCCATTACGATGAGCTGTTTTCCCATTTGAAATAAGGAGAGATGCCAATGAACAATACCTGCAATATGGACGAGAAGATCCGCCTTTTTGATCTTCTTTCCTCCGAAAAATTTATGTCGAACGTTTATAACTCCAATCTGCTGGAAAGCGCCACGCCCGAGGTATCCAGCTGTCTTTGGAACATTCTTGAGGACGAGCACCGCATGCAGAAGCAGATCTTTGAGGAGCTTTCCTCCCGTGGGCTTTACCCGACCGAAAAGGCTCCCGAGGACAAATTAAATCAGACCAAAACCAAGTTCGCCCCGAAGGTTACTGTATAATCAAAAAGCCGCGCGTGAAAACGCGCGGCTTTTGTATTGACTTATTCGATCGGCTCAAAATCCGAAGCTCCGTGCTTGCAAAGGGGACAGACAAAATCCTCGGGAAGGGTGTCACCCTCGTAAACGTAGCCGCAGATCTTGCAAACAAATCCCTTCTTGCCCTCGGTTTCGGGCTTGGGCTTAACGTGCTCCTGATAATAGGTGTAGGTCATGGTCTCGGCCTTGGAGATGACCTTGGCTTCGGTCACCTCACAGATAAACATACCGTGTGTGCCGAGATCGATATATTGCTCCACCTTCAGCGACATGAAGGAGTTGATGTGCTTGGGCAGGACCACAAGTCCGTTTTCCGAGCGGAGCGGCGAGCAGCCGGCAAACTTGTCGGTGTTTCTTCCGCTGCGGAAGCCGAAGGACTCAAACACAGCGAAGGGAGCATCCACCGAAAGACAGTTGATGTTCATAACGCCCGTGTTCTTGATGATGTGATGCGAGTAGTTTTCCTTGTTGATAGTAACGGCGATGCGGTTGGGGGTGTTTGTCACCTGCGTGACGGTGTTGACGATCAGACCGTTGTCCTTGTTGCCGTCGTTCGAGGTGATCACGTACAAGCCGTAGCCGATGTTAAAGAGCGCGGAAAAATCGTTCTTGCTCTTATCGTCAAACGCCTGATACTCGCGGCAGAGCTCGTTGGCCACAGCCAGGATCTGATCCTTTGTCTGCTCATTCATAGCCGACTTGATGGTAACGGTGGGCTCGACATAGGTGAGATTCTTGGACGTTGCCAGAAGCTCACGCATGACCTTGGCGGCAAGCGGGGCCCAAGAGCCGTTTTCCATCAGCGCGACCGTGCGGTTCTGGAAGTTGCGCTCGGTCAGGTGGTTGATGAATTCCCGCATAAAGGGGAAGACCTCGGCATTGTAGGTCGTGGTGGCCAGAACCAGCTTTCCGTAACGGAAGGCATCGGCCACCGCCACCGACATATCGGTACGCGCCAGATCGCGAACGACCACCTTGGGGCATCCGTTTTCCTTGAGCTTCTCTACAAGGAACTCCACGGCCTTTGCCGTGTTTCCGTAAATGGAGGTATAGGCCACAAGAATGCCCTCGCTTTCGGGCTCGTAGGAGGACCAGAGATTGTAGAGATTCAGATAGTAGCCAAGGTCCTTGTCAAGCACCGGGCCGTGAAGCGGGCATATCTTTTCGATGTCCAATGTGGCCGCCTTCTTGAGAAGCGCCTGCACCTGTGCGCCGTATTTGCCGACGATGCCGATGTAGTAGCGGCGTGCCTCGTCTGCCCAGGGCTCGTTTACGTCCAGCGCGCCGAACTTTCCAAAGCCGTCAGCTGAGAACAGCACCTTGTCGGTCTGATCGTAATACACCATAACCTCAGGCCAATGCACCATAGGTGCGCTATAGAAGGTGAGCGTGTGCTTACCGAGGCAGAGCGTGTCGCCCTCGGCAACCACAAGGCGTCTGTCCTCGTACTCCGTTCCGAAGAACTGAGACATCATGGCGAAGGCCTTAGCGCTTGCCACGATGGTCGTGGTGGGGAAGTTGGCCATAAAGGCCTTGATGTTGGCGGCGTGGTCGGGCTCCATATGCGAGATGATAAGATAATCGGGGGCCTTCTGATCCAGCACCTTTGCCATATTGTCCAGCCAATCGTGAAGAAAACGGGCATCCACCGTATCGGTAACGGCCGTTTTCTCGTCGAGGATCACGTACGAGTTGTACGAGATGCCATTCGGGACCTTATACTGTCCCTCAAACAGATCGACCTGATGATCGTTTACGCCAATGTAACGAATATCCTTTGTGATTTCCATAGCTTTTCCTTTTCTATATTTATATTTTTATACGTAATTGAGTTCAATGGTTACTGTCAGACGGTACTCGGGATAGAGGTTACGCATATATTCCGTAAATTCCTCCTTGAGCGAATCCCAATCGTGGAATGCATAATCCACAACGAAATCGCAATAGATCTCGTTGGTATTCGGAGCAAGATACAGCGCGTGGAAGCCGGTGATGTGGTCATAGCCTGCCACAAATTTCTCGATCTGCTTGCGCATGATCTTTACGTTTTCGTGGTCGCTGTCCACCGCGTACATTCCAAATACCATCACGATGCCGTATTTGTGCTTGATACGAAGCTGAAGATCGTGAACCTCCTCATAGACCTCGCCGATGGTCTTTTCGTGGTCGATCTCCAGATTCATTGAGCCGGAATAGGCATCAGGGCCATAGTTGTGAAGCATCAGGTCGGCGGCACCGAGAATGCAGGGAACCGAGCGGATCTCCTCGTAGATCTTGGCGACCAGCTCCTCGCTTGCCGGCTTACCGAGAAGATGGGAAACCGTATCCTTCATAATGTCAAAGCCTGCCTTGAAGATCAGCGCTGAGGTGATGATACCGGCGTAGGCATCAAGCGAAACGTCAAAAAGCAGGAAAATGAGCGCAGAAAGAATGGTGACAGCAGAGATAAAGGCATCGTTGCGACAGTCCGTACCAAGCGCGATCAGCGATTCCGAGCCTGCCTTTTTCCCCATACGGATGCTGTATGTTCCCAAAAGGAGCTTGACAATGGCAGAAACGGCAATGATGATCAGCGTGACGTAGGAGACCGCAAGCTCACCGGGCGAAAAGATACGTCTGAAGGAACTGAGAAACAGCTCGCTGGCGGTGACAAGAATGAAGATCGCAATGACCAGACTGGTCAGATACTCGATGCGCCCGAAGCCAAAGGGATGTTTTTTGTTCGGGTGCATGGTGGAGAGCTTGGCGCCCACAATGGTAATGAGCGAGGTCGCCGAGTCCGAGGCATTGTTGGCACCCTCGGAGACAATAGCGATCGACCCAACGGCGATACCGACCAGAATTTTAATCACCGCAAGAACGGTGTTAACCAGAATGCCGAGCGCCGAGGTTGTGATGGTGATGCCCTCGCGCGTGTCCGGCTTTTGCTTCAAAAGCTTATACAGTAATTTCATAGGTGTTTCCTTTGGAGTTATGTTTATCTGAATCGTTATTATTATAACATATTTTTTTGAAAATGTCTTTACTTTATCGAAATTTTTTCAAATAAAAAAGAGGAAACCGGAATCGGTTTCCTCTTTGGGATTCAGCTTAGATCTCGGGAATGTTGATCTCGATCTCGTGGCCAAGCTCGGCGGACTTGCAGATACCGTCGATGATCGCCTGGTTGATGATGAT
>JAGAUC010000321.1 GCA_017621015.1 Clostridia bacterium
ACCGAGGAGATCGAGATCGGCGACAACGATACGCTGGCCGCCATCGTCGCGGTAAGCGTTGAGGCGGATCTTCTGATCCTTCTGTCGGACATCGACGGGCTTTACACCGCCGACCCGCACAAGGATCCGAACGCACACCTGATCTCGCGCGTGGACACCATCGACGAGAGCATTCTGGCTCTTGGTGGAGGCAAGGGCTCCTCACTCGGCACGGGCGGTATGCAGACCAAGCTCCGCGCCGCGCAGATCACCACCGAGGCGGGCTGTGATATGATCATCGCCAACGGCGCCGTCCCCGAGCACCTTTACGAAATTTTTGACGGAAAAGACATCGGCACACGCTTTGTGGCCGCTAAATGAAAGGAACCCCATGAGAAGCACGTTATCCATTCTGAAGGCCGCCAAGGCGGCTTCCTCCCATATTACCGCGGCTTCGCCCGCGACGCTTGACACCGCGCTGACCGCCGCCGCCATTGAGCTTGAGCGAAGCGCGGCGGACATCCTTAGAGCCAACGCCGAGGATCTGAAGGCGGCCGAGGGCAAGATCTCGCCCGTCATGCTTGACCGTCTGCGCCTGACCAAGGAGCGCATCGCCGATATGGCTGAGGGCATCCGCGGCGTGGTAGCGCTCCCCTCTCCGCTGGGTGTTGCGCTGGAAAAGACCGTTCGTCCGAACGGACTCACCGTGGAAAAGCGGTCGGTCAGCGTGGGCGTGATCGGCATCATCTACGAAAGCCGACCCAACGTCACCTCAGACGCAGCGGCGCTGGCGCTCAAGGCCGGAAGTGCCTGCGTTCTGCGCGGCGGCAAGGAGGCCTTCCGCTCCTCGATGGCCATTGTCAACGCCTTTAAGCGCGGCATTAAGATGGCGGGACTCCCCGTCAGCGCCATCAATCTGGTGGAGGACACCTCGCGTGACAGCGCGGTGGAGATGATGAAGGCCGATGGCTACATCGACCTGCTCATTCCGCGCGGCGGTGCGGGTCTCATCCGCAGTGTCATCGAAAACGCCACCGTCCCCTGCATCCGCACGGGCACCGGCATCTGCCACATCTACGTGGACAAAAGCGCCGATCTCGATATGGCGCTGAACATTATTGAAAACGCCAAGACCAGCCGCCCCTCGGTGTGCAACGCCGAGGAGGTCCTGCTCTGCCATAAGGACATTGCCGAGACGTTTCTGCCCCGCCTTTATGACCGTTTGGTCACCGAGCGCGAGGCGGCTGGAAAGACACCGGTCGAATTCCGCACCGACGAGCGCGCCTTTGCCATTATCGGCGGCACCAAGGCAGGCAAAAACGATTTTGACACCGAATTTCTTGACTACATTCTGGCCGTCGGCATCGTAGACAGCACCAAGGACGCCGTGGCGCACATTCTTCGCCACTCTACCGGACACAGCGAGGCCATTCTCACCTCGAGTGAACGCGACGCGGAGTATTTCACCAAAACGGTAGACAGCGCGGCGGTGTACGTCAACGCCTCCACGCGCTTTACCGACGGCGGCGAGTTCGGCTTTGGCTGCGAGATGGGCATCTCCACGCAAAAGCTGCACGCGCGGGGTCCGATGGGACTTCCCGAGCTTACCACCTATAAATATATCGTTACCGGAAACGGACAGATTCGCTGAGAGGAGCCAAGGCATATGAGCAAGATCGGATTTATTGGAACCGGAAATATGGGCGGCGCGTTGGCGCGCGCGGTCGGAAAAAGCGGACACGAGCTTTACCTTTCGGATTTTCTGAAGGAAAAGGCCGTAGCCCTTGCCGCTGAGATCGGCGCGTGCGCGCACGCCTCGGATAATGCCGAGATCGTCCGCGAATGCGATATGATCTTCGTGGGTGTCAAGCCGCAGGTGCTTGCCGCGCTTGCCGACGAGATCCGCGAGGGTCTTCTCACGCGTGGTACGCAGGTCTGCCTTGTGAGCATGGCGGCCGGCGTAACGCTGACACGGCTGAGCGAGCTTTTTGGAAGCACACTTCCCATCGTTCGCATTATGCCCAACACCCCCGCCGCTGTGGGCGCGGGTATGATCCTTCTTACCGCAGGCGAGCACGTGAGTGACAGCGACAAGGCGCTCCTTGAGGCGGCGCTTGCCCCGGCCGGAAGGCTGGACAGCATCCCCGAACACTTGATCGACGCGGCCAGTGCCGTTTCGGGCTGCGGCCCCGCCTTTGTCTGCCTGTTTATCGAGGCACTTGCCGACGGCGGCGTGCGCTGCGGCCTGCCACGCGACAAGGCACTTGCCTACGCCATTGAGACCGTAAAGGGCACCGCCGCCCTGCTCACCGAGAGCGGCAAGCACCCCGGACGCGTCAAGGACGAGGTCTGCTCCCCTGCGGGAAGCACCATCGAGGGCGTTACTGCCCTTGAGGACGGCGGCTTCCGCGCCCTCGCCATCGAGGCCGTCACCGCCGCTTTCGAACGCACAAAGGAGCTTGGAAAATAATTAAATTAAAGTTTTGCGGAGAGAAACGTGTAGGGGACTTTTTGAAAAAAGTCCCCTACAACCCTCAAAAACTTTTGGGGAAAGAAACTTTTTTCGCACGATAAAGTTTGCAAAAGCAATATCGAGAAAGGTTTTTC
>JAGAUC010000322.1 GCA_017621015.1 Clostridia bacterium
CCTTCCACCGCCACAGGCGGTCCCCCTCCCTCTCGGAGGGCGGCTTAGTTTGTACGCCACCTTCGTTCAAGCGTAGCCAGACCGAGAAACTTCAATTTAGCAGAGAAGCCCCCGCCAAGCGGGAGCTTCTCTTCCTTTTATATTTTTATCATTTTTCCATAACCCTGGATTTATCGAATCGGAAACCGAAATACGTGATCAACGTCAGAACACAGCAAAGGACCCATCCTGCCGGGTAACTCATAGCAACGGGAATCAGATCGTTGGAGATATAGTTAGTCATCACAAACAGATAGATCTGACGGAACAGCACGAAGGCAACCAGCATGTTGATCATCGGCGCGCGTGTATTGCCCGCCCCGCGGAGCGCACCCGAGAAGATCTGGTTTACACTACAAACAAGATAAAACGGTGTAAGCGTCCGAAGAAGAATGGTAGCATATTCCACCACAAGCGGCGAATCGTTAAAGAAGGCGGAAAGCTGCGGCGCAAAGACCATCAGCGGAATCATGACCACGGCGGTAATGGCTGAGGATTGAAGATAGGCAATGCTCGCGCCTTTTTTGGCTCTGGCCACGTCGCCCTTTCCGAGGTTCTGTCCGACAAAGGTCATCACGGCCACCGACAGAGACTGCGGCGGCAGGAACATGATCTGATCGAGCTTGGCATAGGTCGTCCAGGCACCCAGATGCTCGGTTTGGTGTGCGATCGGGTTGATATTACCGATATACGATTGCACAAACACGTTGGAAAACGCGGTGATCGCCAGCTGAAGTGCCGTCGGGATTCCGATCCTTACGATCTTGCCCAGCATCGGAAAGTCCACATGAAGATCCTTTAAGATCAGCTTGACGCAGGAGTCGGTTCTCAGAAGCACGATCACCGTAAGAGTCGCAGAAACAAGCTGCGCAAGCACCGTTGCCAAGGCAACACCCGCCACGCCCATACGGAAACCCACAACAAAAACAATGTCCAATATAATATTGAGAACAGCCGAGACTACAAGGAAATAAAAGGGACGCTTGGAGTCACCCACAGCACGGAGAATGCCCGAGCCCATATTGTAGACAAGAAGCCCTACCACACCGGCAAAATAAATGGTAAGATAGGTGGTAGCATACGGCAACAGCGCGCTGTCTTCCACCTTGGACTGAAGCATGAGGTCCAGCATCACCGGTGTAAGCGCAATACCAAGAACCGTAAACAAAACCGAAAGAACCAGCGTCATCACGACCGAGGTATGTACCGCATCGTGTACCTTCTTGGTGTTGCCGGCTCCAAAGTAGGTGGAGATCACCACGCCCGCGCCGCCGGAAAGACCTACAAAAATTCCAATCAGCATATTGATGATCGGACCGACCGTACCCACGGCCGAGTATTCTGCCTCAAGTCCCCATTGACCGATCACCCACGTGTCGACCATATTGTAGAGCTGCTGAAACAGATTGCCCAGCAAAAGCGGAAAGGCAAAACGTATCAGATTGCCCGCAATATTGCCCTGGGTCATATCCAGCTCGTGCCTTTTGGCTCCCACGAACGCCACCGTTTATCGCCCCCTGAAAAAGTCATTTTTTATATTATAACATATCCCCCCTTTATTTTCTTGCCTTTTTTTTGAATTTTTATGAATTATTTTTTAAAAAGGGCTTGTAATTTGTCAAGGAATGTAGTATAATACCGTCTGTAAAACAAATATATGCTAAAGGAAGTATGCAGGAAAATGCGAAAGCCGCCGAAGGAGTAACGCTCTCAGGTACCGTAAGGTGAGACTGTATACCGATAGCGCTCCGGAGAAGTCCATCAGTTTGGGTGCCGAAGGTGCAAGG
>JAGAUC010000323.1 GCA_017621015.1 Clostridia bacterium
CGAGGGTACGATGTACAATCTGGTCGGCTTTCAGACCCATCTGACCTTCCCCGAGCAAAGAAGGGTGTTCCGTATGATCCCCGGTCTTGAGAACGCGGAGTTTATGCGCTACGGCGTGATGCACCGCAATACCTATCTCAATTCGCCTGAGTATCTGAACGCCACCTATGCCATGCGTGAGCGTCCCGATATCTTTTTTGCGGGACAGATGACGGGAGTTGAGGGCTATATCGAATCGGCCGGCTCCGGCTTTGTGGCGGGGCTGAATGCCGCCGCGCGTGTGCTGGGCAAGGACCCTGTGGTCTTTCCACGCACGACCATGATCGGCGCAATGGCGCATTTTGTGGCAAATGGCGCTGTAGGGGCATTTGTTCCGATGAACGCCAATTTTGGCATTGTCGAGCCTCTCGCGGAGAGGGTAAAGGGCGGCAAGGTGGCAAGATACGAGGTGGTTGCCCGCCGCGCACTTGAGGAGATCGAAAGACGGCTGCCCGAGTTTTTGTGAGGGCAGACGCTTTCCTGAAATACAACAAAAGGACAGCCGCTTGGCTGCTTAAAGCGTATGAGAATTATCGTAGATGTTATGGGAGGCGACAACGCGCCGCTTGAGACCGTAAAGGGCCTTTGTGCGGCCGCGGCAGAGTATAACGCCAGCTATATCGTCGTGGGCAATCAGCCCGAGATCGAACGGGTAGCCGCGGAGAACGGCCTCGATCTGACACGCTTTGAGATCGTACATACCGAGACGGTCATGGAAATGGAGGATGATCCGCTTTCGGTGGTACGCGCGAAAAGCGATTCCTCCATGAGCATGGGGCTTCGTCTGCTTGCCGAGGGTAAGGGCGACGCCTTCGTCAGCACAGGAAATACCGGTGCGCTCTTTACGGGTGCGACGCTCATTGTCCGTAAGATCAAGGGCATCCAGCGTGCGGCGCTGGCAATGGTTTTGCCGGCGGACCCGCCCGTGCTTCTTTTGGACTGCGGCGCCAATGTGGTGGTGACCGACGAGTATCTGGAGCAGTTCGCCGTGATGGGCTCGGCCTATATGCAAAAAATGTTTGATTTGGAGACACCCCGCGTGGGACTCCTTAACAACGGCACCGAGGCGTGCAAGGGCACCGAGCTTCAGCTTGCCGCCTACAAGCGCCTCTCGGCGTGCGATCGCATTCATTTTGTCGGCAACGTGGAGGGTAACTCCATTCCGCAGAACGTGTGCGATGTGCTGGTGACCGACGGCTTTACCGGCAACGTGGTGCTCAAGACCATTGAGGGCGTGAGCAAGCTTATGATGCACGCGATGAAGGATATGTTTTATGCCAATGCGCTCACCAAGGTCTCGGCGCTTATGGTCAAGGGACGCGTGGGCGAGTTCAATAAGAAATTCGATGCCACCGAGTACGGAGGTGCACCGCTTCTGGGTATTTCGCGCCCGGTCATCAAGGCGCACGGCTCGTCCAATGCCAATGCCTTCAAAAACGCCATCCGTCAGGCCATTGATTACAGCAATTCGGGCATCATTTATGACATTGCCGATGCCGCCGCTGAGTTTTTGGCGGCCAAAAAGGCGGCCAAGGAGGCCGAGAGGGCCGCTGAGGCTCAATAAATACAACCGACCGTTTGGGTCAGAACAGGAAAAGAAATGTTACCAAAGGATATCGCAGAGCTGGAGGCCGCGATCGGCTACAGCTTTTGCCACAAGGAAACGCTGAAAACGGCGCTCACGCATTCTTCCTACTCCAATGAGCTCCGTGCCAAAAAAATATCGGTCAGCTGCAACGAAAGACTGGAGTTTCTCGGAGATTCGGTGCTTTCGATCATTGTCAGCGAGTATCTTTTCAAGGAAAATCGCTATCTTCCCGAGGGCGAGCTGACAAAGCTTCGCAAGGAGCTGGTCTGCGGCCGAACGCTGGCGGATCTGGCGCGCGGGATCGCGCTGGGAGACTATCTGCTTCTCGGCAACGGGGAGGAAAAGAACGGCGGCCGGGCAAACGATAAGATCCTGGAAAACGCATTTGAGGCACTTTTGGCGGCCATCTATCTGGATGCCGGTGCCGAGGGCAAAAACGTGGTCTCGAGATTTCTTTTGCCTCGCGTAAAGGAAAAGACCAAGGAGATCGGCCACGGAAGTGACTTTAAAACCGCGCTTCAGCAGTTTGTTCAGCAGACGGAGGGCGATTTTCTGGAGTACGTTGTGGTGGGCGAAAGTGGCCCCGATCACAACAAGACCTATACCGTGGAGGCAAAGCTGAATTCCAACATCATCGGCAGAGGTACGGGACGTACGAAAAAGGAAGCAGAGCAGCAGGCGGCCAAGGAGGGCCTTGCGCTGTTCGGCGAGGATTGAGGGGAACCGAGCGTTCCCCTTTCTTTGATAAAAGGAGGGGCTATGAGGCACGTAAACATACCGATCTTCATTCCGCATATGGGCTGTCCGAATTTATGTGTATTTTGTGACCAGCGCTCAATTTCGGGAAAAATGGATTTTGACGAGAGTCACGTACGTGAGGAGATCGAGGAAAGTTTGGCTACGATCGAACGGGATGCCGAGACAGAAATTGCGTTCTTTGGCGGCTCGTTTACCGGCATCGATCGGGCGCTGATGTGCCGCCTTCTGGACGTGGCACAGAAATACATCGACCGCGGGCGCGTGAGTGCCATCCGCCTTTCCACAAGGCCCGACTACATCGACCGCGAGGTGCTGGATATTTTGTCGCGCTATGGGGTGAAAACCATTGAGCTGGGGCTTCAGAGCATGGACGATGGCGTGCTGGCCGCCTCAAGGCGCGGCCACGATACGGCCACGGCCGAGAAGGCATGCGCCCTTGTGAAGGAATACGGCTTTTCGCTGGTGGGGCAGATGATGATCGGTCTGCCCGGGTCGAGTGCCGAAAAGGAGAAGCGAACAGCCGAGAGGTTGTGTGAGCTTGGCGTGGATGCGGTGCGCATCTATCCCACGGTGGTCTTTGAGGGCACCGAGCTTTGTGCGATGGCCCGGTCGGGGAGCTACGTTCCGCTTGATGAGCAGGAGGCGATTAACAGGACAAAAATTGCGCTTCGCGTGTTCGCCGAGCACGGCGTTCCGTGCATTCGTGTGGGGCTCTGCGCATCGGAAAGGCTGGCTTCGAGCGAGGTTTATGGCGGCGCCAACCACAGCGCGATCGGGGAGCTGGCCATGGGTGAGCTGTACTACGATCTCATATGTGAGAAACTGGACGGTATGGGCGATCTTGCGGGCAAGCAGGTGGTTTTGTACGTGGCCAGGGGTGAGGTTTCCAAGGCGATTGGGCAAAAACGCAAAAATTATCAAAGAATTTTAAAAAAATATGCACTAAAAGGGCTGAAAGTTCTTGAAAAAAATGAAATTTTGAGTTATAATATATTAATTGAGATTATATAATAATATTTAATGTATTTTACAATATATTTAGGAGGGCGCTCTTTTGTATCTGAAATCTTTGGAGCTTCAAGGCTTTAAATCCTTCCCCGACAAAACCAAGCTGACGTTTGAATCGGGCGCAACGGTCATCGTTGGCCCCAACGGAAGCGGAAAATCGAATATAGCCGATGCGATGCGGTGGGTTCTCGGTGAGATCTCCTCCAAGAACATCCGCGGAAGCAAAATGGAGGACATCATCTTTGGCGGTGCGGACAGCCGCAAGCCCATGGGATACGCCGAGGTATCGGTGACCTTTGACAACCGCGACGAGTTCAGCCGTTTGGACTGCCCATACGATGAGGTTACGGTCACCCGTCGGTATTACCGCTCGGGCGACAGCGAATACTACATAAACCGTCAGGCGGTCCGTTTGCGCGACATATACGAGATGTTTATGAACACAGGTGTCGGACGTGACGGCTATTCCATCATCGGTCAGGGTAAGATCGCGGAGATCATCTCGCGCAAGAGCGACGAGAGACGAAGCATTTTTGAGGACGCGTCGGGCATTGCCAAGTACCGCCACAAAAAGACCGAGACCGAGCGCCGTCTTTCGGACACCGAGGACAATATGACGCGCATCGGCGACGTGTTTGCCGAGGTCGCGGCGCAGGTAGGGCCTCTGGAAAAGGAAGCCGAGAAAGCCTCGCGCGCCATCGAGCTTCTGGAGACCAAGAAGCGTGTGGACGTTCAGCTTTGGCTTTACGATACCGATAAGCTTCGCACCGAGATCGCCGAGGCGGAGGATCTCTTTAACCGTTCCGCGTTTGACCTTAAGACCATAAACGATACCATCGAGTCCTACGAGGCGCAGAACGAAAAGCTGTTTGACATTTCACAGAGCAATAAATACGCTTCCGAGCAGCTTCTCGGCGAGATCGGTAAGCAGACCGAGGCTAACCACGCACTGGACAGCGAATATCAGGTGGCCGAGGCCAGCCGCCGCCATACGGGCGAGATGTCCGAGGCGGCTATGGGCCGCATTTCGGAGCTGGAAAATACGCTTGCCCAGGAAAAGGCGGCCAAGGCCGAAAAGCTTTTGCATATCGAGCAGCTTCACCGTCATCACGAGGAGCTCAAAAATGCCCATGCCGAGGCCATTGCCGAGCAGACGCGACTTCGCGGCGAGGCGGACAGGCTTCTTTCGCTCAGCGAGGAGGCGCTCACAGATCTTCGCGCCTTTGAAAAGGACGCTACCGACATTCGCGTTCGCCTTTCGGTTATTGAGAACGCCAAGAATGCGGACGGTGACAAAAACAGCAGCATTTTGGAGGAGATCCGCAAGTATGAGGAGATCGCCGAAACGCTTAAAGGGCAGATCACCGCTTGCGAGAAAACACTGGAGGAATATACGGGTGCCATTGAGTCTCTGGATGCCGAGATTGCCGCATTTACCGAAAAGAGAAACGCGCTTTACGAGGAGCGCCGTGAGAACGACGAAAAACTGGCCGAGGTGCGCCTGAAGCGCGATTCGCTGGCACAGAGGATCGAGACCTTCCGCACCATGGAGGAGCAGCTTGAGGGTTACAGCAACAGCGTCCGCTTTGTCATGAAGGCGTACGCCGAGGGCAAGATCACCACGGCGTCGGGTAAGGCGTGCGACACCATTTACGGCCCGCTTTCTAAGGTCATTTCGGTCGGAGACGAGCACGTGGTGGCCATTGAAACGGCGCTCGCCGCCAACCTTCAGCACATCGTAGTCGAGAACGAGGAGACCGCCAAGGCCGCGATGTACGCGCTCAAGCGCGCCGAGGGTGGCCGCGCCACCTTTTTCCCCATCACCTCGATGCGTCCGCAGGGCGCTACACACGAGATGGAGGAGTCACGTGCTTACAAGGGCTTTGTTTCCTTTGCGGACGAGTTGGTCTTTTGCGAGGATAAATTCAAGGATATCGTCTCGTCGCTTCTGGGCCGGACGGTGGTCTTTGACAACATTGAAAACACCACGGAAATGGCCAAGGCACTTCGTTACCGCGTGCAGGTCGTGACCTTAGACGGTCAGCAGATCCGCGTGGGCGGCTCGTTTACGGGCGGTAGTGTCAAGTCGAGCGGCGGTATGCTCAGCCGTGCCAGCGAGATCAAGCGTCTTTCCGAAAAGCTGGCGGAGGAGGAGAAAAAGCTTTCCTCTTGCCTTGAAAAGCAGAAGGTGCTTGAGGAAAAGATCGCAACGACCGAGGAGGACAGCTCCTCGCTTGAGGATAAGCGTCGCCTTTACGAAGTGATGCGGACGAGCGAGGCCACAAGGGCCGATCAGCTTCGTGCCAAGGCCGATGCCAACGAAACGCTTTCCGAGAAGCTTCGTGCCGACTACGGCGACGTTATCGAGCAGAGCCGCCGCTACGAGGAAGAGGAGGAGGTGCTTCGCGCCAAGGAGACCGAGCTTTCTGCGCGTATCACCGAAATTACCGAGCTTCGCGTGCAAAAGGATGTGGAGCGCGGCGAGATGCTGGAGAAGTGCGACGAGCTTTCGCTTAAGGTCACCGAGCTTTACATTAAGGTCAGCGAAACGGGCAAGGATATCGAGACCGAGCAGACCTTTGCCGAGTCGATCGAGGCTCGCATCTCCAACTGCCTTGCCGATATTGACGAGCAAAAGCGCCGTGTGGAGGAGTGCGCGCGCCGTATGACCGATTTTGAGGAGTCGCAGAAAGAAAATCGCCGTCGGCTTACCGAGGGTGAGAAGCTTCTTGAGCAGCTCAACCAAAAGCGTGCACAGCTGGAGAGCGACAGCTTCTCGTTTGAAAAGAAGCTGAGTGCGATGAACGCCAAGATCCGCGAAAAGCGCTCCGAGCAGGAAAACGTATTCCGCGAGCACACCAAGAACGAGAACAAGCTGAATTCGCTCAAAAACGAGCAGGATAAGCTGGCTACCAAGCTTTGGGACGATTACGAGATGACGCGTGCCGAGGCGGTGGCGCTGGATTATCCGCCGCTTACCAAGGTCACCCGCGCAGGCGCGGCGGCCAAGCAGATCGATTGCCGCAACAAGCTTCGCGCCATCGGAAACGTCGATCTTGACGCGGTGAATAAATACAAAGAGGTCAAGGAACGCTATGACCGTATGGACAAGCAGATCAAGGACCTGGAGGCCTCGAGAAGTGAGCTGATGAAGATCATCGACCGCCTGGAGACCGAGATGAAGGCGGCGTTCACCGAGTCCTTCAATAAGATCAACGAAAACTTCGGACGTACCTTCTCCGAGCTGTTTGGCGGCGGTACGGCGGAGATCGTGCTGACCGAGCCGGAGAACGTGCTGACCAGCGGCATTGAGATCAAGGCCGCACCTCCCGGAAAGATCATCAAGAATCTGATGCAGCTTTCGGGCGGCGAGCAGTCCTTTGTGGCGATTGCGCTTCTGTTTGCGATCCTCAATGTCAATCCGCCCCCCTTCTGCATCATGGACGAGATCGAGGCGGCGTTGGACGAGGTCAACGTGGCGCGTTTGGCCGAGTACATCAAGCGTTACTCCGACAGCACACAGTTTGTTATGATCACACACCGCCGCGGTACCATGGAGGCGGCCAATATGCTCTACGGTGTTACCATGCCTGAGCGCGGCATTTCCAAGGTGCTGGGGCTTGACGTGAGCGAAATTTCCAAGAAGAAGGGAGACGATTGGGATGGCATTTTTGGATAAGCTGAAGGCCGGCCTTTCCAAGACCAAAAACGCGATCCTCGGTCAGGTGGATAACGTTCTGAAGGCCTTTGTCAGGATCGACGAGGATTTTCTTGACGAGCTGGAGGAGCTTCTTATCTGCGCGGATGTGGGTGTCGGCGCGACCGAGGACATCATCGACGAGCTTCGCGAGCGCATCAAGGACGGACGCCTGAAGGAAAAGGAGGATGTGCTGGCGGCACTCCGCGAGATCCTTGGCGAGATGATCGGCGAGGGCGCTCCCCTTACCTTAAATACAAAGCCGTCGGTCATTTTGGTGATCGGCGTGAACGGGGCGGGCAAGACCACCTCGATCGGAAAAATTACCAACATTCTCAAAAACGAGGGCAAAAAGGTCGTGGTGGCGGCGGCGGATACCTTCCGCGCGGCGGCGATCGACCAGCTTGCCGTTTGGTGTGAGCGTTCGGGCGTGACGCTTGTGAAGCAAAACGAGGGCAGCGATCCGGCTGCAGTGGTTTTTGATGCGGCACAGTACGCAAAGAGCCACGATGCGGACGTTCTGGTGATCGACACCGCGGGACGTCTTCACAATAAGAAAAATCTGATGAATGAGCTGGAGAAGATCAGTCGCGTGATCGACCGCGAGCTTCCGGGCGCGTGTCGCGAGAATCTTTTGGTTTTGGATGCCACGACAGGGCAGAACGCCATTCTGCAGGCCAAGGAGTTCAAGAATGCCGCCGAGCTTACCGGTCTTGTGCTTAACAAAATGGACGGCACGGCCAAGGGCGGTATTGTCATTTCGATCAAGCGCGAGCTGGACATTCCGGTCAAGTTTATCGGCGTTGGTGAACAGATCGACGATATGCAGGAATTTGATTCGGATGAATTTATCCGTGCCTTTTTTGAGTGAGGAAGCTATGGAATTTGTCATTGCATCGCGAAACGCACATAAGAAAAAGGAGCTGGAGACCATCCTTTCGGAGAGTCTCGGCTCGGTCAAGCTGTATTCGCTTGACGAGGTAGGGATCCTCGGCGAGATCGAGGAGGATGGAGAGACCTTCGCGCAGAATGCGCTCATCAAGGCGCGTGCGGCGGCGGCCTCGGGCAAGCCCGGCATTGGGGACGATTCGGGGCTTTGCGTAAGGGCACTCGGTGGCGCACCCGGCGTGTATTCGGCGCGTTATGCGGGCGAGCACGGCGACGATGCGGCGAACAACCGAAAGCTGCAAGAGGAGCTTGCGGACAAGAGTGACCGTGGCGCGTACTTTGTCTCGGCGGTGGCTTGCGTATTTCCCGACGGCCGTGAGATGGTCGTGGAGGGAAGGACCGAGGGCGTCATTATCAAGGAGCCCAGAGGAAGCGGCGGCTTCGGCTACGATCCGTATTTTTTGTACGAGCCGCTCGGAAAGACCTTTTCGGAGCTGACGGCGGACGAGAAAAACGCGGTCAGCCACAGAGGCAAGGCGGTGCGCGCGCTTGCCGAAAAATTGGCAAAAATCAGTTAAGCGAAAGGAAATATATGTTGACATCAAAGCAAAGAGCGCATCTGCGCTCGCTTGCCGTGCACGAGCCGACCATTATGCAGATCGGCAAGGGCGGCATTGGAGAAAATCTCATAAAGACCGTGTCGGATGCGCTGGAGGCGCGTGAGCTCATCAAGCTTTCGGTGCTGGAGAACAGCGACGAAACGCCTAAGGGGGCGGCCGAGGCTTTGGCCGAGGAGACGGGCGCTGACGTGGTGGCGGTAACGGGACGAAAGATCGTTCTGTATCGCGAGTCTGAAAAGCACAAGAAGATTGAGCTGTAAGATTATGGAAAACGAGCAGGATATCCGTGTGGGCATATACGGCGGCACCTTTGCCCCCATCCACAACGGACACGTAAACGCCGCCAAGCTCTTTATGGAGCAGATGCGCCTGGATTATCTCTTTGTTATCCCTGCCGCCATTCCGCCGCACAAGCAGATCGATGCCTCGGACGATCCGACGCATCGCTTGAATATGTGCGCGCTTGCCTTTGGCGACATGGACGGCGTGGTGGTCTCGGATATGGAGATAAGGCGCGGCGGAAAAAGCTATACGGTGGATACGCTCAGGGAGCTTTCCGCCAAGGGACGTCGGCTTTTGCTTTTGTGCGGAACCGATATGGTGCTGTCCTTTGATACCTGGTATCAGTATAAGGAGATCCTCGAGCTGTGCTACCCCGTTTACATTCGCAGAGAGAGCGACAAGATGCTGGATGCCATGATCGTAAGCAAGCTGACCAAATACTACGAGGAAAGCGGAAAAATGTTCCGCAAGATCGTGGGCGAGCCCATGGAGATTTCCTCAACGGCCATTCGCGAGAAGGTAAGGCGCGGGGAGGACATTTCTTCGCTGGTGCCGCCCTCGGTGGCCGAGTATATCCGTCTTTACGGCCTTTATCGGGAGGGCTGATATGTTTACAAAAGATCAGCTTGACCGTCTGTATGAGACGGTGAAGGGCGGTATGTCGGAAAAACGCTTTCGCCACACGGCGGCGGTAGCCGACATGGCGGAGCGCCTGGGCGCGCTGTTTGCGCCGCAGAGCACGGACGTGCTTCGCGCGGCGGCGCTTCTTCACGATATTACAAAAGAATATTCTACCGAAAAACAGTTGCAAATTCTCGGTGACTTTGGTATAATGGTAACCGAAACGGATATCCTAACACCAAAGACCCTTCATGCCAGGACCGCTGCACTGCTCATTCCGCAGCTGTATCCCGAGTTTGCCGATCCGCTTGTGACAAGCGCGGTGCGCTACCACACAACGGGACGCGCAGGCATGACGATTCTCGAAAAGATGGTGTATTTTGCTGATTATATTGATGAAACGCGTACCTTTCCCGACTGCGTGATGCTGAGGGAGGCGTTTTGGGGGGCAGACCCGGCGCGTATGAGCGAGCCGGATCGGCTGGCGCACTTTGGGAGGCTGCTGGTTCTTTCCTTCGATATGACCATTCGGGCGCTTATCGAGGAGGGAAGAGTCATCAGCGAGGATACCTTTGCGGCGCGCAATCACCTGATTTTGGAGGCAGGGGCTTAATTTTGCTTAGGAGTCCTTTGAAATGCAGGGAAAGAAGATTTTGGCGTTTGTTATGCTGTCCTTGGCGGTGTTTTCCTTTTTGGGGGCATCGCTTGCGACCGATCTGCCTGTGGCGGACAGATCTGCCGAGGCCGAGGCGGTGGCAAAGGGCGGTGCGTGCAATCTTCTCATTCTCGGCAGGGACAACGCGGCAGGGCTTTGTGACGTGCTGATGCTGGCATCGTTTGATCCGTCGGCGGGGCGCCTTTGCCTTTTGCAGATCCCGAGAGATACCTATTTTGCTTATACCAAGGGTAGCTATAAAAAAATAAATGCCGCCCCGCGCGTGCTGGGCGGTGCCGATAAGCTGGCAGACAAGCTTTCCGAGGCGCTTGGCGTACGCATTGACGGGTACGTGGAGCTGGATCTGGCCTTTGTCGGTCGAGCGGTGGATATGCTTGGCGGTGTCGAGCTCAACGTGCCGTGCGATATGGATTACGACGATCCCGCCCAGGGGCTTTCCATCCATTTGAAAAAGGGATTGCAGACGCTTTCGGGCGATGAGGCGGCCTCGTTTGTGCGCTTTCGCTCGGGCTACGTGCGAGCGGATCTTGGGCGAATGGACGCGCAAAAGCTGTTTTTAGCGGCGTTTGCTAAGGCCTTTTCCGCTAAGATCGGCGCCAGGGATCTGCCGGAGACGTTGCTTTTGGCCATGCGCTACGTCAAGACCAACATCCGTGTGGATACCGCGATTGCGCTTGTCTCGGGTGCACGAAGGCTTCCGAGTGAGTCCATCACGGTGCTGACGCTTCCGGGCGAGGAGGTGCAGTCGAGTGTTAGCGGCGCGTGGTATTATATCCTCTCGCGCGAGGGCTGTGCCGAGGCCATCGCACAGTATGTGGGCGGTGAGATCACGGATTTCGACAGAGAGGGTCTGTGTGCCGACAAAAGCCGCGCGGGCTTTTACGACATCTATCAGAAAAAAATATCCGCCGTTCCGTATACCTTTGACGGACTTATGCGCGACGGCGTGGCAATTGAATGAGAATTATTTTGCGGAAGGAAAAAATAAATGGAAAAGAATGAGATTTTGATCAGCGAGGATCTCTCCTCGCTGAAGGGCGCGGATCCGCTGACGCTGGCCAAGGCCATTGCGGATCGACTGGATGCCAAGAAGGGCCATGAGGTCAAGGTGCTCGCTGTGGGCGAAAAGACCTCGATCGCCGATTACTTTGTGCTGTGCACGGGTAACTCCAGCACGCACGTAAAGGCGCTGGCAGGCGAGGCGGAGGACCACATCAGCAAGCGCGAGGTCGAGCCCGACAACGTAGAGGGCCGCGGCAACCACTCCTGGATCGTCATCGACTACGGCAACGTGATCGTTCACGTGTTCAGCCGAGAGGCGCGCGAGTTTTACAATCTGGACAAGCTTTACGGTGATAGCAAAACCGTGTTTGAATATTAATTTTTTGAGGTAAAGGCTATGAAATACGATTACATATCCATCGAACCCAAATGGCAAAAGCGCTGGGAGGAAGCCAAGATCTTTGAGGCATCGAGCGACCATTCCAAGCCCACGTTCTACGGTCTTGTCGAGTTTCCGTATCCCAGCGGAGCCGGCATGCACGTTGGACACATCAAGGCGTACTCGGGTCTGGAGGTCATCAGCCGCAAGCGCCGAATGGAGGGCTACAACGTTCTGTTCCCGCTCGGCTTTGATGCGTACGGTCTGCCCACCGAGAACTACGCCATCAAGACCGGTATCCACCCCAGAAAGGTGACCGACACCAACATCGAGCGCTTTACCACACAGCTCAAGCGTGTGGGCTTCTCCTTTGACTGGTCGCGCGTGATCGACACGACGAAGGAGGACTACTACAAGTGGACGCAGTACATCTTCCTTAAGATGTTCGAGAAGGGACTTACCTTCCGCAGCACCGCGCTGGTTAACTACTGCCCGTCGTGTAAGGTGGTTCTTTCTAACGAGGACTCGCAGGGCGGCAAGTGCGATATCTGCCACAGCGACATCATCCAGAAGTCCAAGGACGTATGGTATCTGCGCATTACCGAGTATGCTGACAAGCTCCTTGAGGGTCTTGATAAGGTGGATTATCTGCCGCAGGTCCGTCAGCAGCAGATCAACTGGATCGGTAAGTCCACGGGTGCTTTTGTCAACTTCAGTGTTTCGGGAATTGACGAGACACTTCGCATTTACACCACGCGTCCCGACACGCTCTTTGGCGTGACCTTTATGGTAATTGCGCCCGAGCATCCGATGATCGATAAGTATGCCGACCGCATCGGCAACATGGATGCCATCCTTGCCTACCGCGAGGAGTGCGCCAAGAAGACTGAGTTTGAGCGTACGCAGATCGTCAAGGACAAGACCGGTGTTCGCATCGAGGGCCTTGCCGCCATCAATCCCGTAAACGGCAAGGAGATCCCGATCTTTATCGCTGACTACGTTATGATGGGTTATGGCACAGGCGCCATTATGGCGGTGCCTGCACACGATGAGAGAGACTACGATTTCGCCAAGAAATTCGGCCTGGATATCATCCCCGTTATCGAGGGCGGTAATGTGGAGGAGGCCGCATACACGGGCGACGGAAATATGATCAATTCCGATTTCCTCAACGGCATCACCACCAAGAAGGAAGCCATCGAGAAGATGCTGGCCGTGCTCGGCGAGAAGGGAATCGGTGAGAAGGGCGTGCAGTACAAGATGAAGGACTGGGCGTTCAACCGTCAGCGTTA
>JAGAUC010000033.1 GCA_017621015.1 Clostridia bacterium
GTCCACCTTTTTAAAGGTGGCGGGGTTTGGGGCAGAGCCCCACGTTCCTCCTTGCAAAACGTCAATTCTTCAGATGGTCTTCGGTGATGAGCAAGGGGGCGGTTTCGGAGAGGCGGCGCAAATCGGTGCTGATCTGAACGACGGTGATCTCGTCGCCCGCTTGCAGTGTTTTGTTTTCTACGTAAAGGGCCTCCTCGGAGAGAAAAACGGTGTCGGCGCGTTTTCCGTTTACAAACACGGCGCTGCTTTCGGTGAAGTGCTTGCCTGTGACGAAGAACTCGTTTTCCGAGGCAACGGACGCCGAGGTGACGGCAATGGTGTCAATGCCAAGGCGCATATTTCGACGCGCAAAGGGGAAGGGGGAGCCGTAGGCGACCGCGTCACCGTACAGCGTATCGTAGCCCAAGAGCTTTAGCATCTCAAAGTGGTTTTGATCCTCGGCAAACTCGTTCCAAACGCGCGGGACAAGGCCGTTTTCGATGCCCAGAAGTGAAAAGGTATAGGGGAAGAGCGCGTAGGCGGGCAGGTCCTTTGTTTTTTCGGTGTTCGCAGGCAGATCCTCGGTGATCCAGATGACATAGTCGGTGGTGAGCAGGTCACCCATGGCAAAATCCTCCTCGGTGAGATCGAGGGTGGGCAGGTGGTCGCCGTACAGGACAAGGAGTGTTTGCTCGTCGCGCGCCTTCAGCGCGGCGGTAAGCTCGGCAAGGAAACGGTCGGTCTCGCGAAGCGTGGCGGCGTAATATTCATAGGTGTTGGCAAGCGCCTCGTCCTTGATGCCGTGGACGCGGATGTCGTTGCCCTCCATCGGGAGCTCGGGATAGCCGCCGTGACCCTCCACGGTGACGGCAAAAACAAAGTCGGGTGTGTCAGTGGAGTCCAGTGCTTTTATTATATAGGAAGTGAGGATCTCGTCCTTTTCCCAGCCAAGGGCGTTGTAGGTGAGGCCTTTCATATATTCCGCGCCGGTAAAATCGTCAAAGCCGAGTCCGTCGTACACGCGGTAGCGGTCGTAAAAGGCGGCCGTGTGGTTGTGGAAGGCGTGGGTGCCGTAGCCGAGCGCCAAAAGATCGTGGGCGATGGTCTCGCAGTTTTTTTCGCGCAAAATGCTCTCATACGGGTATTCGCCCGTTCCGAAAAGGTCAAGGGGAAGGCCTGTGAGCACCTCAAACTCGGTGTTGACCGTGCCCGAGCCGATGCCGGGCACGCGGAGCATGCCCGAAAGCCCCTCGGCGGCAAGCGCGTGGAAGGTGGGGATGGGGTCCTCGGAATAGGTAACGCCTTCGAGGCGCGCCACGTCGAAGAAGGATTCCAGCTGAACAAAAATGACGTTGGGCTTCTGCTTGGGGATGACGTCCTTTCGCGCGGCCAGCTCGGAGAGGAGAGCGGTTACACGCTCCTTTGAGTAGCCGTCAGGGCGGTCGATGCCGCGATCAAACACGCTGCGAAGGAAGCAATAGGGGAAGCCGTAGGTGTCATATCCCTCGCAGGGGTCGTCAAAGTTGTCGGGGGTGGCGTCGGCAAGACCAATAAAGGCCAGGCTGAACAGCAGAATGGCCAGAAGCAGGCCGGCAGCGGCGATCAGCACCTGCGTTACGGGCAGGCGGACGGTCGTGCGAGGCGCTTTGATAAAAAGCAGAACCAAAAGCGCAAGGCCAAGCAGAATGGCAAGCGCCGACAAAACCACCTCAAATGGGCTCATATACACGCCCACGATGGCAATGCCCGTGCGGATGATGTAAAAGTCGATGGCCTGGAGCGGCGTGACGCGCATGCCCAGTAGCACGCAGTCGGTAATGCCGAGTCCCAGCCACGCCACGCTTACCAGCGAGAGCACAAACACGCGGCGGCGGAAGAACAGCGAGATGCCGTAAAATGCCACGAGGATGAGCGCGTTATACAGCGCACTGATCGGGTGGCAGATCATTCCCCAAATGCCACCCAAAAGCGAGCGCGCGTGCAGACACCAGATGATGGCGTTGGCAAGCGCGGCAAAAATAAGAACGGTCTTGTAAGGCCGTGTATCTATAAAATGAAGGATCTTTTTCATAACGGTTCCTTTGGTGTGGATACAAATTTTGATTTATCGAAGAGAAACGTGCCTCCGGCGGGGCGCGTTTTTAAA
>JAGAUC010000324.1 GCA_017621015.1 Clostridia bacterium
AAGAAATCATCCGCGCTTCTCTGGAAAACATCCGCTCGATGATCGATGCGGAAACCGTGATCGGTGAGCCCATCGCCACCGAATCCGGCACGACCATCATTCCGGTCTCCAAGGTATCGGTCGGCTTTGCCACGGGTGGTCTTGACTATGACGGAAAGAGCTCCTCGGCAGGACGTCCGCAGAACTTCGGTGCGGGCGGCGGAACCGGTCTTTCCATCCAGCCCGTCGGCTTCCTAGTAGTCAAGAAGGACGGCAACATTGAAATGATCAACATCGGTCAGCCCTATCCCGCAGATCCCATCGAGCAGATCACAAGCATCATTGAGCGCTCGCCGGAGATCATCGGTCGCCTGAAGGCAGTTTTCAAGAAGGAAAAGCCCGAAGCTGAGGCCGAGGCGCCCGAGATCGAGGCAGACGCCGAATAACACCGCATATCGGAGCGCAGGCAAGCATACATTCTATTAAATGAATGTTTGTGAGGTTTTGGATCCATGAAACGCCTGCTTATCTGTTTTCTTGCACTTGCCCTTCTATTGCCCCTGGCCTTGCCCTGCTCGGCAGAGGCCGTGTCGGTATCCGCCAAAAGTGCGGTACTGATGGATGCTTCCACCGGACAGGTGCTATATCAAAAGAACGCGTTTGTACGTCTGCCTATGGCATCGACAACCAAGATCATGACCGCGATCGTTGCGCTGGAAACTTGCAGCCTTGAAACGGAGATCGAGGTTGCGCCAAAGGCAACGGGTATTGAGGGTTCCTCCATTTATCTGTATCCGAACGAGCGGATCACAATGGAGTCTCTTCTCTACGCCCTTCTTTTGGAATCGGCAAACGATGCGGCCACCGCCATTGCCCTTGCCGTTTCGGGCTCGGTCGAAGCCTTCGCCTCGGAAATGAACAAAAAGGCGGCGGAGCTTGGGCTTTGTAACACGCATTTTGAAAATCCGCACGGACTGGACGGCAAGGAGCACTACACCACCGCCTATGACTTAGCTAAGCTGACGGCCTATGCTCTTGCCAATCCTGCCTTTTCCAAAATCTGTTCGACCTACAAGAAAAACATTCCCTTAAACGGCGACGAGGGCGTTCGCGTTCTGGTCAACCACAACAAGATGCTTCATCTGTATGAGGGAGCGATCGGGGTCAAGACCGGCTTTACCAAAAAAAGCGGGCGCTGTCTTGTCAGCGCCGCAGAGCGTGAGGGCTTAAGGCTGATTGCTGTTACCCTGAGTGCACCAAACGATTGGCGCGATCACACCGACCTTTTGGATTTCGGCTTTTCCCGCTACACACGCGTGATCTGCGCAGAAAAGCAAAGATATGAGGTGACCCTTCCCGTGGTTGGCGGCACGGCACAGACTGTTACGGCGGTCAATGCCGAAGAATTGGCGGCAACACTTGGAAAGGAGCACGAGGAGATCACCTGTCTTGTCGAGGCTCCGCACTTTCTGTATGCACCGATCTGCAAGGGGGATGCAGTGGGACGCTTGACCTTCTTCTGCGGCAAAAAGGAGATCGCCTCGTGTGATCTCGTGGCAAGCGAGGATGTTCCGCGTGCTTCGCGCGGCGGATTTTTAGCACGTGTTTTTTCTATTTTCAAAAAATAAAGGATATTATGGAACCTATCAGACTTCAAAAGTTTTTCACCGATTGTGACATTCTCTCACGGCGTGCGGCCGAGGAGGAGATCCAAAACGGCAAGGTCTTTGTCAACGGCATGCGAGCTGAGCTGGGACAAAAGATCGATCCCGAAACCGACGTTGTGGAATACAAGGGCAAGGTGATCGAGCCTCCCAAGAAAACCATATACAAATACGTAATGCTGAACAAGCCGCGTGGCTATCTCTCGACCGTCACCGACGACAGAGGGCGCGCCTGCGTGACCGAGCTGGTAAAGGATGCGGGCGCAAGGCTCTACCCTGTCGGACGGTTGGATATGGACTCCGAGGGTCTGCTTCTTATGACCAATGACGGTGCGCTGACCTATAAGCTCACCCACCCTAAGCACGACATTCCCAAGATCTATCACGTTAAGATCGAGGGCAAGGTGAGTGCCGAGCAGCTTCGCGCGCTGGCCTCTCCGATGGTGATTGACGGCTATAAGATCTTGCCGGTAAAGACCGAGACCGTGACCGCCAAAAACGAATACACAGTTCTCCGGATGACGTTATACGAAGGACGCAACCGCCAGATCCGCAAAATGTGCGAGGCGCAGAACCTGCATATTCTCCGCCTTTGTCGTGTGGCGATCGGCGAGCTTGAGCTTGGCAATTTAGCGCCCGGACGGTGGCGCTATCTCACCAAAAGCCAGGTGGAATATCTCAAAAAAGGAAAAGGAAAATAAAAATGCTGAAAATTCTTCCCATACAGTCAAAGGCCGATCAGGAGCTGTATTGCTCGCGTTGCGGCGTTACGTATCGTGCCGATGCACTTGCCTACGCCGCGTCGGTTGACGACAATTTCATTGGAATCTGCCAATTTCGCACGGCAGGCGAGGTTGGCGAGGTCTTTGATCTCACTCTCGTGCCCGGCGTAGAGGACTTCGAGGCCATCTTTTTGATGGGACGCGCCGCGCTCAATTTTATCGACCTTTGCGGTGTCCATAAGGCCGTCTATGCTTCCGAGAAGGCCGACGAGTCGCTCCTTAAGGCAGTTGGCTTCAAGAAAAACCAAAACGGCATTTTCGAGATGGATCTGAAGGACTTTTTCCTGCATCCCTGCCAGCACCACCATTCCGATCAATAAAACGCCATTTTTGGTTTTTTCGCCAAACTTTTCAACAAATAAAACCTTTCTTTAACGAAAAAAATATGTGTAAACACATTTTCGAAAAAGAAAGGTTGTTTTATTTATGAAAAGAAAAATACTTTGCGGCGTTTGTATCGCCCTCATTTTGACATTATCGCTCTGCATACTTGCCGCCGCTGCCCGTATGAACCGTGACACACCGATGGATTCGTCCACAGGCACGCCGAACGACACCTCCATTCTCGACGGTGTGATGGGAAACGAAATGCTCCCCACACCGAACGGTGGTGCGAATGACAATACGGAAAGCAATGACAATATGGGAAACAATAACAATATGACAAATGACAACATGGCAAACGACGCCACCGGAACGACGGATAGTATGCCTCTGGACTCGATGCTGCCCGAAACCAACGTTCCCGACGCCGACATCGGCGGCGCGGTCGGTGACAACGATGGCGACTCGGTTCCCGATGCGGTGGACAGTGACGATGACAACGATGGCGTAAGGGACCCTGCGGACAGCGACGCCGACGGCGACGGTGTCGATGATGACGACAAACGGACGGGGATCGTGGGAATCATTCTTGCGGTCGTTGTCGTTGTCGCTGTAATTATCGTCATCATTGCCGTTTTACCCAAGAAGCCCAAGTAATCCTAAAATCTTATAAAGAAAAACACCCCACCAGATCTGTGAATTCTGTTGGGGGTTTTTAATGTGTTGATTCGTATCCGTTATCCATCTTTCGCTCAAACCCAAGATAACGTGTTCCCTGAAAGGACAGCACGCCCTCATCGCCCTCGACGAGCAATCCGAACTCGCTACGCGGCACCTTCAGCTCCATACGGTCGCCACTCTGCACCTCAAACGTAACGTAATAGCTCGTTGAACTCGACGTGTGCATATGCCCATTATGATTATGATGATGGT
>JAGAUC010000325.1 GCA_017621015.1 Clostridia bacterium
AAATAAAAACTTGAACAACAAAACAAAAAGCGGAGCCGCTACGCGGCTCCGCTTGGGGTTACAGATTTTCCAGATCGCTGTCCTCGTAATACACGCGGCCGATCTTGGGGAACAGGGGGTCACCCGGTCCGTCAAACGAGCTTGTACGGATGACGTCGTCCCGATTTACGGCGACGAAGGTCGCCAAGGCAGGAATATAAGGCTTCTTGTCTTTCATACGGCTCTCCTTCTCGCTGATTCTGCTTTTATTATAGCAGAAAAGCACGCGCATTTCAAGAGGATTTTAAATATTTTTTAGTCTTCCAGTGTTTCAAATACACCGCGGAGCAGGTCGCGCGCGTTCTGGATGTCGGCGATCTGCTGGTCGCCCTTGATCTCGCGCTCGATGGTGAAGTGACCCTCATAGCCAAGCTCGTGCAGCTTTCTTACGATGCCGGGGATGTTGGCGCGACCCTCGCCGGCCGGAGCTTCCTTACCAAGGCTCATGCCGTCGGTGGGATAGTTGCCGTCCTTGATGTGCGTGTTCATTACGTACTTGCCGTAGATATCCAGCGCGTCAAGCGAGTTAGCCTTGCCGTACAAAATGAGGTTGGCGGTGTCAAAGTTGATGCCAAGGTTATCCGTGCCGATGGCCTGAATGGTGCGAAGCATGGTGATGGGGGTCTCCTGACCGGTCTCAAACAGGAAGAACTGATTTCTTCCCTTCATTCTTCTGCACAGCCAACGAAGTGCGGTAACGACACCCGTGAAATCGGGATGGTCGGGATTCTCGGGGATAAAGCCAACGTGCGTGATGACCTTATCTACACCCAGCCAGGTGGCGAAAACCGAGGCGTGGTCCAGCTCTTGAAGTCTCTGGAAGCGATAGGCCTCGGGAACAAGACCCAGAGTCGAGGGGCCGCCGGTGAAGTTCCACTCCATCGGGCCCGACCAGCCTGCCCAAAGAGAGGAGATCACAACGCCTGCCTCATCGGCCGCCGCGCGGATCTTTTTGGCATATTCGGGGTTTTGGAAGAGAGCGTCGTCCCAGATGCAAAGCTGGCAGGATTGAAGGTCAAGGTCTTTTACCTTTTTGAATTCCGCATCGATGTCGGTCTTTGTGTTAAAGCCGAGCAAAACGCCGATAGGATACTGTTTCATGATGGTTCTTCCTTTCGTATTGAGTATTTTTAAAGCTTTACGATCTCGCCGTCCCTAGCCGCACTCTCGCGCAGCTTCTCAACGAGAGCCACGGTCTTGGCAGCGCTTTCGGGCGGGTTGAATTCGTTTTTCATTTCGGGATCCAGAATGAGGGACGCGATGTAGCGAATCTCCTCAGCCATGCGGTTATTGCGCTGCTCGGCCACGCCGGGAAGCTCGGGCGCGTAGGGCTTGACGCCCGCTTCGTCGGGGCATACCTTAACGCCCTCCATGGTCATAATGACGGCGGCCTTTTCAAAGCGGGCACGGAAGCCCATGGAGAAGGGGGTGGAGCGGGTCTCGTTCCACGAGCCTGTCGCGCGGACGGCCACGCCGGGGTAGTACAGACGGGTGTCGCAGTAGGACCAGGGCGTCCAGCCCTCCACCGCTACCGTGCTGACAGCCTCGGGCTCACCCAGAAGGAAGCGCGCCATGTCGATGTCGTGAATGTGAAGGTCAAGGATGGCGCCGCCGCTCTTTTCCGCGTCACTGAACCAGTTTTCAAAGCCCCAGATGGGCGCACCGCTCAGGCGCTCCATCGAAAGGGTCTTCAGCTTTCCGAACGTGCCCTCGTCGATGCACTTCTTCAGGTAAACGTAAGAGGGCTCAAAGCGCAGGCACTGACCGATCATCAGGCGCTTGTTTTCCTCCTTGGCCACCTTTACCATCTCCTCGCAGTCTGCCGAGCACAGAGCCATCGGCTTTTCCGAAAGAACGTGCTTGCCGGCCTTCAGCATGCGGATGGCGTAGTCCTTGTGCAGGTAAGTGGGCAGGCAGATGTCCGCCATATCGAATTCGACCTCGGCAAGCATCTTGTCGATGTCGGTATAAGTAGCAATGTTCGCCACCGCTGAATCGCCTGCGTCACCGAGATTGATGGCGGTGACCGACGTAAAGGCCGCGGGGTTGATGTCGCAGATGGCAACCAGCTTTACCGGTGCGTTCTGCTCGGCCAGAATATCGTAGCCTTTTTTGTGTGCCTTGGCGATGCCGCCGTAGCCAATGAGAGCAACCTTGACTTGCTTCATAATTTTTTCCTCCGACTTGATTTTTGATAAAAAATATGATACAATGGGTCCATGACCCGGATCTACCTTCATTATACACGATGGAAAAGCGATTTTCCATACATTTTTTTACTTTTTACTTACACTTTCTTGCAATCTTTTAAAAAGGAGAAATTTTATGCCATATATCCGCGTTCCGCTTAATAACATTCTGAACGTTGACCGAATCATCACGCTTTACCGGCTTTCCTTCCAGCCTGACTATGCGAGCAAGGGGGAGGCACACGACTTTTGGGAGATGGTCTACGTGGATGAGGGCGAGGTCGGGCTTCTGGGCGGTGACATCGTGCACCGCGCGGTGGCGGGGGAGCTGGTGCTTCACAAGCCCAATGAGTTTCACCGTGTTGTTTGCGACGGCGAGCATGCGGCCAAGGTGTTCATCGTTACCTTCGAGTGTCACTCCAACGCCATGCGCTTTTTCCATGACAAGGTGCTGGCGCTTCCTGCCGATCTTCGAGGCCTGATGCGTCTTTTGATGGAGGAGTGCGACGAGAGCTTTCACGTGTCGCACTATCCCTTAAAGCCCAAGGAGCACCGCCCGATCGGCGGTCTTCAGCTGATCCAGAATTATCTGGAGTGCATCTTCATCCGTCTGATGCGCAGTGGCGCGCAAAGCGAGGATGCGTCGGGACATTTCTATCACTCACGCGAAACGATGGAGCACCGTTTGACGCGCGATATGACCGCTTATCTTGAGGAGCACGTGTGCGAGCGGCTTTCGCTGGAGACGCTCAGCGAGGAGTTCCATTTTGGCGTCAGCACGCTTTGCAACATCTATAAGCGCGTCACGGGCGAGACCATTATGCACAGCTTTTTGCTTCTCAAGATCGAGGAGGCCAAGCGCCTTTTGCGTGAGAACACCGAGTCGATCGCCGACATCTCCGCGCACCTTAGCTTTGAAACGCCGCAATATTTTTCGCGCATCTTCCGCCGCTATGTTGGGCTTCCGCCCAAAAGCTTCCGCGAGGAGAGCCAAAGAGCATGACAGTCTCTCTGCTTTGATTATAAAACAAATAGGATCAAAAGTAAATTCGAAAACCGACACAATCTCTTAGAAAAACGGCACAAATTTTGATTGATCGGAGAGAGGATGTGGGGGAGTCTTCTTCAAAAGCTCCCCCACACCGTCTTTTCTGCAAGCCTTCGTTTATAGTCATAAACAAACAATATAGGGCAAAAGCGACTATTTTGGAAAATTTTATGGGAGGTCTTGCAATTTGGGTGAAAATGTAATATAATGGAGGCGTAAATAAACAAAAGGAGAATTTTGTTATGAGCAAAATTATCAAAATGGGTATTGTGGGTCTCGGACGAATCGGCAGACCCATGGCAACCAGAGAGATCAACCAGTATCCCGACAAGTTTCACGTGGTTGCGGCCTGTGATCTTATCCCCGAGCGCGCGGAGCAGATCGCAAAGCTCTACGAGGGCTGCCGTGAGTACACCGACTACGCTGAGATGCTGAAGCAGGAGGACATTGACCTGGTTTATATTTGCACGCGCTCGTGCGATCACTACAAGCACGCGCTGATGGCCTTTGAGGCGGGCAAGGATGTGCTTCTGGAGAAGCCCGTAACCGTTTCCTATGAGCAGGCGGCTGATCTTTATCGCCGTTTTAACAAGGCCGGTGCACCTCTTCTGTACGTTCACCAGCAGAGACGTCTGGAGTCGGCCTTCACCGCAGTCAAGGCGGCTATGGATTCGGGCAAGCTGGGTCGTGTTTACGAGGTAAACACCTCGCAAAACAGCTTCCAGCACAGAGACGACTGGCAGACCCTCTCCGAGTTTGGCGGCGGCCAGCTTCTCAACTGGGGCCCCCACATCATCGACCAGTCGCTCCAGTTCCTGGGCACCAAGATCTTTGATGTTCAGAGCTACCTGACGCAGGCAACGGCCGGCGGCGACTGCGAGGACCACCTTCGCATCCGCTTCATCGGCGACAACAACCGCGTCGTTAATATGTGCATCAGCGGCGGTATGGCGCTTCACACGGGTCGTTACTTCGAGGTCTTTGGCGACCGCGGCGCGGCTGTGTATGAGGGCGGCAAGCTTTCTCTCCGCTATATCAACCCCGAGCAGGAGATCCCGCCCGTGGTTTCCAGCCCCGACACCCCCGGTGCGGCGTTCGGCAAGTCCGGCACCTATCAGTCCAGCCTGGTTATCGACTGGAAGACCGAGGAGCTCCAGGTGGCTGAGGCAGGCCCCGAGCTTGCCAATTTCTGGGCGCTTCTCTATGACTCGCTCGAGAACGGCGCGGAGTTCCCGATCACCGACGAGGATATCCTCGCCATCATGCGTACCATCAGCACCGTAAAGGCGCAGAACAAGTACATTATGAAGTAAAACAAAACGGCGGAGCTAGGCTCCGCCGTTTTCTGTAAATTGAAGTTTATCGGTCTGGCTACGCTTGAACGAAG
>JAGAUC010000326.1 GCA_017621015.1 Clostridia bacterium
AGTTTGGTCCACCTTTTTAAAGGTGGCGGGGTTTGGGGCAGAGCCCCACGTCTCTCCCCTACAAACTTCAATTATTGTCTCCTTGGTTGACATTTTGTGGGATTTATGGTATACTGTAGCCACCAAAAGCAAAGGATTAGAATGATGCTGAAAAAAGTAATGATACACATTTCCTCGCGCCACACCGAGGCGTCGGACGCGCTCTTCAGCTACATGTTCGGCGAGAACGACCCCGCCGAGCAAAGCGCAGACGGTCGCCTGCATGAGGATGACGAGGATGGGATTGACGGGGACGAGCCGCTGGAGATCCTCACCGAGGGAAGGCTTTTTGTTTCCAAGGAAGGCCGCGTCACGCTTTCCTACACCGAGACCGAGCTTTCGGGCATGGAGGGCGCCAAGACCAGTGTGGTCTTTGACAAGGGCAGCGAGGGACTTGTCACCATGATGCGCTCGGGCCCCGTAAATACCGCTCTGGTTTTCGAGGCGGGAAGCCGCCACATCTGTGTTTACCAAACTCCCTATATGCCCTTTGAGCTTTGCGTGCACACGCTGAGGGTAGACAACCACCTTTTGGACGAGGGCAAGCTTTACCTGGACTACATCATCGAGTTTCGCGGAGCCAAAGCCGAGCACAACCTCTTTACGCTCACGGTAAGAGAGTCCTCGGATCGCCCCAAATCGATCGGAGCTATATAAAGGACGAGGAAGGATTCCCTTCTCCGCCCTTTTTCCACATAAAACTCGGGGATTGACAATCTTACAAAAATATGGTAAAATAAAATGAATTTGTTGTAAATACAACTTTGGAGGGACTATGCAACAACGATTTCGAACCTTTACCTTGCTGAATGCACAGATCTCCCGCTGCCTGCGCCGCATCAAAACCGAGGAAATGGCAGATATTAAGCTCAAAAGCGGACACGTTTCCTGCCTGCACTATCTGTACGAGATCGGCCCGATGACGGCCAAGGAGCTTTGCGAGGTCTGCGAGGAGGACAAGGCAAACATCTCCCGCTCGATGGAATATCTCGAGAAAAACGGCTACCTCATTCCCGATCCCGAGGAAACGGGCCGCTACAAGCGCCGCTACATTTTGACGGAAAAAGGGGTGGAAGCGGCCGCGCTTCTGGATGAAAAGATCGAGCGTATGCTGGCCCTCGCGGGCGAGGGCGTTTCCGAGGAGGATCGCCTGATCATGTACGCAACCCTTGCCAAGATCAGCGCCAACCTGCAGAGGATCTGCGACGAATACGATAACAAATAAGGAGAAACAGTATGCGCGATTACGTAATTTATACCGATTCGGGCTGTGACCTGTCCCCCGCCTTTCTGGCCGGAGAGGGCGTGAGCTACGAGTGCCTCACCTTCCGCTTTGACGGCGAGGACAAGGAATACAAAAACGGCGAGATGGAGGCTAAGACCTTCTACGACAAGATGCGCGAGGGCGGTGTGGCCAAGACAGCGGCGATCAACAAGGAGACCTTCGCCATTGCCTTCCGCGAGATCCTAAGCGGAGGAAAGGACATTCTGTATCTCGGCTTTTCCTCGGGTCTGAGCACCACCTTCAATTCCGCGCGCCTTGCCGCACTTGAGCTTCGCGAGGAATATCCCGACGCCAAGATCCTTGTGGTCGACACGCTGGCTGCCTCGGCCGGCCAAGGCCTGCTTGTGCACCTGGCGGCAGAGAAAAAGAGAGAGGGCGCAGACATTGATGCTTGCGCCGCTTACATCGAGTCCATCCGTCTCAATCTGTGCCACTGGTTTACCGTGGACGATCTGGTCTACCTCAAGCGCGGAGGACGCGTCAGCGCCGCCGCTGCCTTCTTTGGAAACGCTCTGGGCATCAAGCCCGTTATGCACGTGGATGACGAGGGACATCTGATCCCCGTTCTCAAGGTGCGCGGCAGACGCACCGCCATCGCCACCATGGCCGACAAGCTGGGCGAAAGCGCACTGGACCTTGCCGGCGGAACCGTATACATCTCACACGGCGACTGTATGGCGGACGCCGAGACCCTGGCCTCCATCCTTGCCGACAAATACGGCGTTCACGTTGACCACATCACCGACGTCGGTGCCGTCATCGGTGCCCACTCGGGTCCCGGCACGCTGGCGCTCTTCTTCCTCGGAAAGCAGAGATAAGGAGGCATCATGGCAAAGAAGGACAATCAGAAAAAGACCTCGGGCGGTCTGAAGTACCTGCGCGGTCTGCTTCTTAAAAAGATGGTCAAGGGTGGCGCGAAGGAGCTTCGCACCAACGCCGACGAGGTCAATAAGCTCAACGTTTTCCCCGTTCCCGACGGCGACACGGGCGACAACATGCGTATGACCATCGAAAGCGGTCTCACCGCCATTGAAAATATCGATTCCGACGATCTTGCCGAGATCATGCGCGCGCTTTCCCACGGCATGCTCCTGGGTGCACGCGGTAACTCGGGCGTTATCCTCTCGCAGTTTTTTGCCGGCATCTCCAAAGGCCTTGAGACCGAGCAGAGGGCCGACCCCACGGTGCTCGGCCGTGCCTTTGAGATGGGCGTACAGCAGGCCTATTCCTCGGTCGTCACCCCCACCGAGGGTACCATTCTTACCGTGGCGCGCGAGGCGGTGGAATTTGCCACCTCCCGCATCACCCCCAAAAGCACCATCCGTACCTTTTTCTCCGATCTTGTAAACGAAATGCACCGCTCGCTGGAGCGCACCCCCGAGCTGCTGGCCGCACTCAAGGAGGCCGGCGTGGTGGACAGCGGCGGCGCCGGACTTTTCTACATTATGGACGGCTTCAACCGCGCGCTCAACGGCAAGGAGGTGCCCGACGCACCCGACGAGTCCGCCAAGGCTCCCGAAGCCCCTGCGGCAGCCGCACCTACGTCCTTTGCCTTTGACAAGGACAGCGTGATGACCTACGGCTATTGCACCGAGTTTTTGCTTCAGCTTCAAACCTCAAAGACCGACATCGATGCCTTTGATCTGGAGGCGCTCAAGACCTTCCTCGGCGAGCACGGCGACTCCATCGTGGCCTTCTTGATAGACAGCATCGTAAAGGTGCACGTCCACACCTTCACGCCCGAGATCGTTCTCGGCCATTGCCGCAAATTCGGTGAATTCCTCACCGTGAAGATCGAAAACATGTCGCTCCAGCACACCGAGCTTGGCGAAAACGCGCCGGGCGCGCCCGAAAAGGCACCCGAAGCCCCCACCGCCCCCAAAAAGCCGTACGGCGTGGTCGCCGTTTGCAGCGGCGTAGGCATTGAGGCACTGTATACCGAGCTTGGCACCGATGTGGTCATTCGCGGCGGTCAGACGCACAACCCCTCCACCAGCGAATTTCTGGAGGCGTTTGCTACGATCAACGCCGAGCACATTTTCGTATTTCCCAACAACGGAAATATCCTGATGGCGGCACAGCAAGCATCTGAGCTTTACGAGAACGCCAAGGTACACGTGATGGAGTGCAAAAGCGTGGCCACCGGCTATGCCGTCCTTTCCTGCCTTGATATCAACAATCCGAATGTCGATGACAACCTCGCCGCCATGAACGACGAGCTCTCCCGTGTGACAGCAGGCTTTGTCTCGCCCGCCATCCGCGACGCGCAGATGAACGGCGTGACCGTGCACACCGGTGACACCATCGGCATCATCGGCAAGGAGATCGTGGTTTCCGATCCAAGTCGCGTAAATGCCGCCTGTGCGCTGGCAACGGCTATGCTGGCCCTGCCCGAAAAATTCATGCTCACCGTTTTCTGCGGCGAGGACGCTCCCATGGCCGAGCGCGAGGAGCTTGAGAAAAGACTCCGCGAGGAGCACTCCGACGCCGAGATCTATTTCATCGACGGTGGCCAGGAGATCTATCCCTACCTGCTCGCGGCCGAATAAATAAAAACAAGAGACTGAGCCCAAAAACTCAGTCTCTTGTTTTTTATAAATTGAATTTTTGCGAAGGGGGACGTGGGGCTCTGCCCCATGCCCCGCCACCTTTAAAAAGGTGGCGGGGCCTTTGCACAGGGCAAAATGGGTTTGGATATTACCGAGCCCGAACGCTCACGCGAAAACAACGTGTGTTTCGAGGTCTGAGTCATTTTGAGGCCGTCTTTTATGACAGCCAAGTACGCGCAAACGCCGGAACACCGACAAAGAAAACAAAAAACATATTATTTGATACCGAGGATACTGTGCGATGCAAAAAATATATTGACACAAATTGCAAAATGTGATACAATTACAAAAACGAACATTTATAAAAGGAACCAGCTGACTGCAGAGGACATTGGTTCCTTTATGCTTTTTAGAGGAACATTTTATGGTTAGGAAAAAGAAATTCACACTTTCAACCACACAGATCATATTGCTCAGCTTCCTCGTGACCATTCTCATAGGAAGCGGACTTTTGGCATTGCCAATCAGCTCTGCAAGCGGAGAAGCCGTGCCGTATCTCGATGCGCTTTTCACGGCAACCACCGCCACCTGCGTGACGGGACTCGTTACAATTCCCACGGTAT
>JAGAUC010000327.1 GCA_017621015.1 Clostridia bacterium
ATTTTTTTATTTTTTTATTTTTCGCCCAAAATTACCCCCTCGCCGTCGATTTTCCCTTTACTTTTCCTACATATTATGTTATAATTTTGGAGAATACAACCGTCGGAGGTGCCTATGAATTCGCAAAGCACACCTAAAATTCTCGGCGTGGAGCCGGAATGCCCCGCCTGCAAGAAAATAGAAAAGGCCGCAGGAAGCGTGCCCGTCGGCCGCGTTATTGAAAAGCTGGATTCGCTTCTCTCGGGCAATGACCTTGCGGGCGCCGAGCGCCTGTTGGAATACTGGATGAGCGAAGCGAAGCTCCTTGGCGACACGCGCGGCGAGCTTTCCCTGGTCAACGAGATGCTGGGACTTTCGCGCCGCCTTGCCAATAAGGAAAAGGCGCAGACCGCCCTCACCCGTGCCCTCGCGCTACTTGTCGAGACCGAGATGGACGGCACGGTTTCGGGCGCCACCATTCTCCTTAACGCCGCCACCACCAAAAAGGCCTTCGGTGACCCCGAGGGTGCCGTAGAGCTCTACGAAAAAACCGCCGAGATCTACCGCACGCAGCAGCTTGAGCCGTCCGACTCGCGCTACGCCGCCTTTTGCAACAACTACGCCACCACGCTGGTCGATCTTGGGCGCTACCCCAAGGCGCAGGCGCTTTACCAAAAGGCGCTCTCCCTCACACGCGAGAACGGTGCCCTGCTTGACCACGCGGTCACGCTGGTCAACATGGCGCATATGTACGAAGTGTCCGAGAGCATCGAATCCGAAAGGATCACCGACTGTCTGGCGCGCGCCGAGCACATCCTTATGGATGAGGCCACCGAGCGCACACCCTACTATGCCTTTGTAGCCGAAAAATGTGCGCCGTCGTTTGACTATTTCGGTTACTTCTTCACCGCCAAAGCCTTGCGCGACACGTCAAAGGAGATTTATGAACGGACTTGAGCTTTCCCGAAAATATTATACCGAGCACGGTCTGCCTGCGCTGCAGGAGACCTATCCCGAGCTGCTCGGACGGCTTGCCATCGGCCTTGTGGGCGACGGCTCGGAGTGCCTGGGCTTTGACGATGAGCTGTCTCACGATCACGATTTTGAGCCCGGCTTTTGCCTGTGGCTGACGCGCGCGGACTATGAGACGCACGGCTTTGCCCTGGAGCGGCTGTACGCAAGGCTCCCCAAGGTCTTTGAGGGCTTTTCGCGCCAACCGCTCTCGCCTGTGGGCGGCAACCGCCACGGCGTGCTGATCCTTGAGGATTTTTACCAAAAATATCTCGGCGCACCCACTGCCCCTACCTCGCTCGAGCATTGGCTGTATCTGCCGAGCGCCTCGCTGGCCGTAGCCTCGGGCGGTGAGGTCTTTTATGACGGACTCGGCGTGTTTTCCGACATTCGAAGCGTCCTTTTGGCCGGCTACCCCGAGGATGTCCGCCGCAAAAAGCTGGCGGCACACGCCGTCATGCTCTCGCAGACCGGTCTTTACAATTATCCGCGCTGTGTAAAGCGCGGCGAGCTTGGCGCGGCACAGCTCTGCGTCCACGAGTTCGTAAAGCACGCGATCTCCACGGTCTATCTGCTCAACGATCGCTACGAGCCCTTCTACAAATGGGCCTACCGCGGAATGCGCGACCTTCCTCGGCTCGCCTCACTTGAGGATCCCCTTGTCGCGCTCTCCACTATGGGCAACGCGCCCGAGGAGTCTCGCGCCAAAAGTGAAAGCATGGAGGAGATCTGCGCGCTTTTCACGGAGCATTTTGCAGACCTCGGCCTTAGCGATGCGAAGGACAAGGACATCGAGCACCACGCCCGTTCCCTGCAGGACGGCATCCGCGACACCACCCTGCGCAATATGCACATTATGGCAGGTATATAAAAAAATTGAAGTTTCTCGGTGTGTTTTGCTTGCAAGGGGAACGTGCCTCCGGCGGGGAACTTTTTGAAAAAAGTTCCACAAAAACTTTTGCAAAGGTCAAAATGGGTTTGGACATTACGGAGCCCAAACGATAACGCGAAAACAATGTGTGGTCCACTCTCCGAGTCATTTTGAGACCTTCTCACGCGTGAGAAGGTCTCGGGCGCGCAAGGCCTGCAAGCCGAAAAGAGAGCAAGCTCTCTTTGTCG
>JAGAUC010000328.1 GCA_017621015.1 Clostridia bacterium
AGTTCCTTTTCCCCAAAAAGTTTTGAGGGGGTGTGGGGGTACTTTTTCAAAAGTACCCCCGCGCGTCTCTCCCCTACAAACTTCAATTTATGGGGCATTTTCCTTGACTCGCGCGTAGCTTTGTGGTAAAATATAGAGGAAATTGTGGTAAAACGAAAGGAAAAACTATGGAGTCTTTGATCTTTGCGTTTTCGGCGGTCATTCCGCTGGTGGCGCTGGTGGCGCTCGGGTATTTTTTAAAGAAGGGTGGCCTTATGGATGAGGAGCTTGCCAAAAAGCTCAACCGTTTGGTTTTCCGCGTTTTTTTGCCGACCACGCTGTTTCTCAACGTATATAAAATTGAAAAGCCGGGGGACGTGGCATTTGGCTACATTGTGTACGCGCTGGCGGCCACGCTGGGCATCTTTTTGGTCTCCTTGGGCATTATTTTGCTGATCGTACCCCAGAATTCGCGCCGAGGTGCGCTTGTGCAGGTGGCCTTTCGCTCCAACTATGCGCTTGTGGGTATTCCGCTGGCGCAGTCGTTATTTGGTGACGAGGGAGTCGGCGCGGCGACGCTTTTGTCGGCTATGATCATTCCGATGTTCAACATTCTGGCCGTGATCACGCTTTCAATCTTTCGTGAGGACGGAGAGAAGACCGGCGTGATGAAGGTGGTAAAGGGTGTGACGGGAAATCCGCTCATCCGCGCCATCTTCTTAGGACTTGCGGTGCTTGTGGTGCGCGCGGCCTTTGTGCGGGCGGGCATTGATTTCCGTCTGAGTCAGATCGAGCCGCTTTTCAAGGTGGCCGGTCAGCTCTCCGGGCTTTCCACGCCGCGTGCGCTTTTGGTGCTTGGGGCACAGTTTGAGTTTTCTACCGCATCGGAGCTGAAGCGCGAGATCACCATCGGCATTCTGTTCCGTTCGGTGATTGTTCCTGCGCTTGGTCTTGGCATTGCCTATCTTTTCTTCCGCGACACCTTCAGCGGCGCGCACTTTGCCTCGCTGGTGGCGGTGTTTGCTACGCCCGTGGCGGTGTCCAGCGTGCCGATGATCCAGGAGATGAACGGCGACGTGAAGCTGATGGGTCAGCTTGTGGTCTGGACCACGCTGTTTTCGGCTATTTCGGTCTTTCTCGCGTCCTTCCTTTTAAAGCTGGGCGGCGTATTTTGATTGTTGAGGTGAAAGAGGATGTATTCGTTACCGCCACTTGGAAAAGAAGCTCTTCCGCTTTCGCATTTTCCGACCGCGCATCAGGCGTTTATCTTCAGGGCTTATGAATATCTGCCTGCCGAGCGGATCGCGCGGGTTCTCGGTACCGACGTGCAAAGCGTGCACCGGGCGGCCGCCGAGATGGGCTTGCCGCCGTGCGACCCGGGGGACGTGTGGCTAAAGAGAGGTACAGTTACCATCATTCGCCGCATGTGGCACATTTTGCCGTACGAGCAGCTTTTGGAGCTTCTCGAGATGGATGAGCAAACGCTGGCCCTCCTTTTGCGGGATGAGGATTTCCTTGACGTCAAGCTTGCCGCTAAGCCGCGCTGTGAGGCGGTGCGCTTTCGCGAGCTGACGGAAGAGGAGAGGAGCCAAACGGCAAAGATCCGGCAGATCGTGGAGTCGCTCGATTTTTCGGGCAAGCAGCCGTTTGATTTTACCTACCGTGTCCCGAAGCTTTTGTTTGAGGGCAAGGAGCGCTTTGCCTCGCGCATCATCTATCCCTTTTCGGGGCTTTACCAACGCGCCTTTGACGTGGACAGCGAAAGCTTTTTGCCCGATGAGCAGCTTGAGGCTTACCGCGATCTTGGCATTAACGGCATTTGGACGCAGGGCATTTTGTCGCAGCTGGCCGCGTTTCCGTTTGATCCGTCGGTATCGGCGGGCTACGAGCGTCGACTGGAAAGAATGCGCGAGATGACCGATCGCCTTGACAAATACGGAATCAAGCTTTATCTTTACATCAACGAGCCGCGCGCCATGCCGCTTGCCTTTTTTGAGGAGCATCCCGAGCTCAAGGGTCAGGTGATCGGCAAGTCCGCTTGCCTTTGCACCTCGAGTGAGGCCGTGCAGAAGTATATGAAGGACGCGATCGAGGAGATCTGCCGTGCGGTGCCGCTTCTCGGCGGCTTTTTCACCATCACGCGCTCGGAAAACGTGACCAATTGCTACTCTCATTCGGCAAACGCCGACAGGGAATGCTCATGTCCGCGTTGCCGCGAGCGGAGTGTGGGCGAGGTGATCGCAGAGCTTCTGGGCTGTATGCTGGAAGGCGCGCGCCGCGTAAGCCCGGATATCAAGATCTTTGCCTGGACGTGGCGCTGGGACGAGCACGTAGAGGACATCATCCGCCGCCTGCCGAAGGAGATCATTCTGCTCTCGCAAAGCGAGCAGGATATGCCCTTTGAGATCGGCGGTGTTTCGGGACTCGTGCAGGACTATTCGATGAGTATCGTGGGACCCGGCGACAAGGCACGCGCGGAGTGGAGACTGGCGCGCGAGTGCGGCCTTTCGGTCGGCGCCAAGGTGCAGGTCAACACCACGTGGGAGGCGTCCACCGTTCCCGCGATTCCCGTGGCACCGTCCATCGAGCGGCATATGCAGGCGCTTGGAAACGAGGGCGTGGAGCATTTGCTTTTGAGCTGGACACTAGGGGGCTATCCGTGTGCCAACCTGGCTGCGGCGGCCAAATATTTTTATGAAAAATGCACCGCCGAGCCGCAGAGTGAGGCGCTTGTGCGCGCGCAGGAGCAGTTTGCGACCGCGTTTGCGGAGTTTCCGTTCCATTTGCGCGTGCTATATAACGGTCCGCAGAATGCGGGGCCGTCCACGCTTCTTTTCGAAAAGCCGACGGGCTACAAGGCCACGATGACCGGCTTTGCCTACGACGATCTGGAAAAGTGGCGCGCCATCTATCCCGCAGACGTTTTTGAGGAGCAATTCCGAAGGCTTTGCGAGGGCTGGACGCGTGGCCTTGAGATGCTGGCAGATCAACCGGAGTGTGAGATCACACAGATGGCCGAGGCTTGCTACTGTCTGTTTAAATCCTCGCTGGATCAGATCCGCTTTATCCGTGCCCGTGACGAGGGGCGCGCGGCTGACGCGTTGGCGGCCGCAAGGGCAGAGCTTGCCACCGCCGGGCGCATGCTGACGCTTATGAACAAAAACGCCGCGATCGGCTACGAGGCGGCCAATCATTACTATTTTTCAAAGGGGCAGCTGGCGGAAAAGATCCTAAACTGTTATCACGTGATCAAGTACTTTGAATCCATATAAAAATCGACCGTCTCAATGGGAGACGGTCGATTTTTATGCTTTTTGAGGCTTTTTTGCACGGTCGGGACGCCAGCGACCGCTCTTCCATCGCGCCACCGAAACCACGGCACGCGTGATCTCGTCGGCAGACACCGCGATGTAACAGCCGATAAGACCCATACCGCAGGTGATGGACAGGAAATAGGCAAGGCCAATGCCAATGACGAAGCCCGACACCGTGATGACGGCCGTGGTGAGATAGACGTCTCCCGTGGCCTTCAGGGCGTATTCGTAGACGTGGCTGACCGCGCGCGCCTGCTCGGCAATGATGTCCACCGCAAAAACGCCGAGGGCCAGAGCAAGGATGGCGGTGTTGTCGGTGAAGAGCGAGAGCAGGGGCTTTCGCAGAAGAAGGATCAGGAGCGAGACTGAGAGGTTGACGGGAACGGTTCGCTTCAGCACACGGATATTTTGGCGGCTTGCCTCGTCGTATTTGCCCGCGCCAAAGAGGCGTCCGACGATGATGGAGTTGGCCGTTCCCATGCCTTGACCGATCAGGAAGGCATAGCTTAAAATATCGTTGAAATAGACCCTTGCCGTGATCTCAAGGTCGCCCAGAAGGGCGATGAAGGACATCGTGAGCATTTGCACCAGGTGGTAGGAAAGGCCCGAAATGCCGGACGGAACGCCGATGTAAAGAATGCTTCGGCAGTGATGCCAGAAGCTGCTAAGGCCGTGCGGCTTTTGGGGGCCAAGGCGAAGCCGGGCAAAGCAGAGAATGACGATGATAAGACCAATGGTGGTAGCCGTTACGCTTGCCGCCGCGATGCCGGCCACGCCGTGGATCGGCGAAAGCTCGGGGAAGAAGACCACGAGTACGCAAAGAGCAAGGTTGATCAGGTTAATGACGATGCCGACAAGGAAGGTGTATTGCGGGTAGCCGAAGCATCGCAGAATGCCAAGAAGCATACTGGACATGGCGGTGCATACCACAAAGGTCATTTGAATACGAAGATAGGTGAGCGCCCATTCGTACATCTGACCCGAGAGGTTCATGATCCCGATCAGTCGGGGACTCAAAAGAAAGAGAATAGGCGTGAGGATCGCGGCAATGATGAGGCACAAACGGATCGCAACGTAGGTCGCCTGCTTGGCGTTATCCTCGTTTTTGGCACCGATGTGATTGCTGATGATGACCGATGCGCCTGCGCTTATGATCTGGAAAAAGAGAAACAAGAGGTTGATGAGCGTGCCTGCTGAGCCGACAGCACCTGCCGCGTCGTCCGAATACGCGCCGAGAATGGCGGTGTTGACCGTGCCCAGAAGGCGAGTCATAACGGCTTCGAAAATGATCGGAAGTGTCAGCGAAAGAAGCGTGACCTCCTTTATGCCAAAGCTTTTGTTGCTTTTGGAAGAATGAAACACGATAGGATTCCTCCGTTAAACCCCAAATTATCAGAGGACATTATAGTATATTTTTTGTCAGAAATCAAGAGGGTTTGGAAATCTTTCGTAAAATTATTGACAAGGATAGGGGTTTGTGCTAAAATGTACGGGCGCGGCGAGAAAGGCCGCGCCCGTATTTTGTTTACAAGAGGCGTTGACTATGAAGAAATTACCCATCCTTTACGTGATCTTTGCCGGACTTGCCTGGGGCAGCGCCGGCCTTTTCGTGCACGTGCTTTCCTCGCATTTCTCCTCGCTGGAGCTTGCGCTCACGCGCGCCTCGGTCAGCGCGATCCTTGCGCTTTTGGTGGCGCTTTTCACCGACAGAAAAAGTCTTAAGGTCTCGCTCTCTCAGCTTTGGCCGCTTGTGCTGGCGGGCGTGGCGTTTTTCTCAATGGCCTCCTTTTACTATATGGGAATTCGGCATTCCTCGACCTCGACGGCGGCGGTCATTCTCAACATGGCCCCTATCTTTGTTATGGTCTTTTCCACGGTTTTCTGGGGGGAACACTTCACGCTCAGAAAGGGTCTTGCCGTGGCGGCGGCCGTGATTGGCTGTGCGCTTGTAACGGGCATTGTGGGCGGTATGGTGTTTGCGCCCGTTGGTCTGCTTTATTCCTTTTTGTCCTGCATCAGCTACGCGACGTACAGCATTTCGGTGCGCACGGCGGCCAAGCGTGGCGTGACGGCGGCGACCTCCAATACCTACATTTTTCTGATCGCCTCGGTCGTGGCGTGCCTGTTTGCAAGCCCTGTGGGGCTTATCCGGACGGCAAGTGGGCTTTCGCCGTGGATCACTCTGGCGCTGGTCGGCTTTGGCGCGGTAACGGGCTTTATTGCCTCCTTCCTTTATACAAAGGCGATGGAGCGTTTGCCTGCGGGCGTGGTGGCGTCCATGTCGGCCATCGAGCCGTTGACGCTTACGGTGACGGGCATTGTGTTCCTTCACGATACGGTTACGGTCTACTCCGCGATCGGTATGGTGCTGATCCTCGGCTCGGTCTTTGTCCTGAGTTTGGAAAATCACGAAAATAAATAAAAGCAAGGTCAAGCCGTACGGCTTGACCTTTTTATGTGTTTTTTGGGGGCGGATTATGAATTTCTGTGACATTTTTTGAAAAATCACTTGACACGGGAACGCTTAGAGGGTAAAATGATTTCAACGTAATTTCTGTAAAAGGAAAGGGAAAAATATGAAATTTTCGGCGGCAGGTGATGCCATTATTCAAAGAAGGATCTACGAGGGGTACGATTTTGAATCGATCCGAGAGGTGATCCTTGAGGGCGATGCCAGATTTTTTAATCTGGAGACCACGGTCAACCGTGAGGGCGAGTGCTTTGCCTCGCAATTCAGCGGCGGCACGTATATTCGCACCAATCCCGAGATGCTGGAGGATATGAAAAAGTTCGGCTTCAATATGACCACCTTCAACAACAATCACGCCTTTGATTTTTCCTACAAGGGAATGGAAAAGACGCTGGAGGCGTTGAATGCCAGCGGCCTTGTGCACGCGGGCGTGGGAAGAAATATGGGTGAGGCGAGCGCACCGGCGTATCTGGATACGCCAAACGGCCGCGTGGCTCTCATTTCCGTCAACACCTGCTTTGAGCCCTCGATGATGGCGGGTGGTGTGACCGAGCGTTTTCCCGGACGCCCCGGTGTGTTCGGTGTCCGTCACAACAAAAAGGTGATTGTGAAGAAGGAAACCCTTGAGACCTTGCGCGACATTGCTAAGCGGACGATGCTCAATGCCGAGGAGGAGATGGAGATCCGAGATGGCTATAAGTTGCCCGTGCCCGAAAATCTTCTGTATTTCGATGGTACACTTTTTGAGTGCGGCGAGGACGAGGGGGTTTACACCTCGGTACACGAGGGGGATATGAAGCGCCTGGAGAATTCGATTGCAGAAGCCAAGTTTCTCGCAGATGCGGTGCTTATTTCGGTGCATTCGCATACGCTGAAGGGTGACAACAAGGAGGATCCTGCTGACTTTATCGTGGAGCTGGCGCACAAGTGCATTGACGCGGGTGCCGATGCCATCATCGGTCACGGTCCGCATCTGCTCCAGCCCATCGAGGTATACAGGGATAAGCCCATTTTCTACTCGCTTGGCGACTTTATTCTGGAGCTTTACAGCGTGCCCGTAGCCCCTGCTGATTTCTACGGAAAGGTGGGTATGCATCACGAGGCAGGTGTTCACGAGCTTCTTCGCACGCGCTCCAAGAACTTTACCATTGGTCTGATGGAGCAGAGAAAGATGCTGCAGACCGTGATTCCCGTGTGGGAAATGAAGGACGGCAAAATGACCGGTCTGAAGCTTTTTCCGCTTGAGGGAAGGATGCGTGACAAGGGCAACAAGAACGAGATGGGCCTTCCGTTCCTTGTGGAGGACGACGATATTTTCGAGCGTCTTTCGGCAATGTGTAAGCCGTATGGCGTAAGCATGAAGAAAAACGGCAAATTTATCGAATGTGAATGGTGAAAAAATGTTTGATGCAAAGAGAATAACGAAAGAATGTGTGGCGTGGATCCGCGACTTCTTTGAAAGGAACGGAAAGGATTGCAACGCGGTCGTTGGTATTTCGGGCGGTAAGGATAGCTCGGTGGTGGCTGCGCTGTGTGTGGAGGCACTGGGCAAGGAGCGCGTGGTCGGAGTCCTTATGCCCTGCGGCGAGCAGCACGACATTGACTGTGCCTATCAGCTGGTCGACCATCTGGGAATTCGCCGCTACGAGGTCAACATTAAGGGGGCCGTTGAGGGCATCAAGGCGGCGTTCCCGAAGGATCTGCCGATGACCGAGCAATCGAGAAACAATCTGTCGCCACGTATTCGTATGAGCGTGCTTTACGCCGTTTCGCAGAGCGTAAACGGCCGTGTGGCCAACACCTGCAACCTCTCGGAGGACTGGGTTGGCTACTCTACGCGCTACGGCGATTCGGCGGGCGATTTCAGCCCGCTGTCAAGACTGACCGTGCAGGAGGTCAAGGCGATCGGTCGCGTGCTCGGACTTCCCCAAAATCTTGTGGATAAGACCCCCATCGATGGGCTTTGCGGAAAGACTGACGAGGACAATCTTGGCTTCACCTATGCTGAGCTTGACCGCTACATCCGTACGGGCGAGATCGAGGACAAGGAAAAGAAGGCCATCATCGACCGAAAGCATGTGATGAATCAGTTTAAGCTGGAGCTTATGTCTTGCTTTGAGCCAAATATTTAACGATTAAGGAGAAAACCGAGATGGAAAAGCTTTATAATGCACAAACCAAAATGTATAAGGGCTACCCCGAGCTTCGCAAGCTGGGCGTAGTCGGTAAGAATTCGGAGTCTACCCCCTTTGTGTGGAATGGCGTGGATATGCGTATGGAGTCCTGCTACACCGAGAAACCGACACACGCGGTGATTCGCGAGCGTGAGAGCGGCAAGATCCTCTCCACCGTCGGTGAGAACGAATTTTTCTATTCCTTCTACATGGAAAACGGCACGGCGTACGTGCTGGGTACCAAGGTGGAGGAGCCCATCAAGAACACCATTATGATCTACGAGAGCACCGACCTCATTAACTGGAAGGGAAGAAAGCTGCTGGACAATCCTGGCTGGAACTACTTTAACACCTCGCTGACCAAGGGACCCGATGGTTACGTTCTGCTTATCGAGGCCAATCAGCCTTTTGAGTACAGCGGCCCCGGCCCGTACGATTTCACGCTCTTTTTTGCCACCTCCAAGGATATGGTGCATTGGGAGCATATGGATCCGAATCTTGGATTTTCTAAGGAGAGATATATGGGCGGCCCCTGGTTCCACTACTCCAACGGTTGGTATTACCTTATCTCGGTGACCAAGCTTCCGCTCAAGCGTTACACCAACTGCATTTACCGCACCAAGGACTTCCACGATTGGGAGGCGGGCATCTACAATCCCATTATGATGCCGAGCAATATGGACCGCGTGATCAGTCCCCTTGCACACGGACTTACCGAGGCGGATATGCAGACCATCGCCACGCACTTTATCATCAACAACAGCGACATTGATATGTGCGCCTGGAAGGACGGCAAGACTCTTATGGTCTACAACACCGGCAACCAGCTCGGTACCGGCTTCCTCGCCGAGGCGGTCTACGACGGTACGATGGATCAGTACCTCGCCGCTTGCTTTGATGAATAAAAACCAAAAACCGCGTCAATTTTTGACGCGGTTTTTTTGTGTAAATTGAAGTTTGTCGAAGGGGAACGTGGGGCTCTGCCCCAAACCCCGCCACCTTTAAAAAGGTGGACCAAACTTTTGCAGAATGGGTCTGCTTAAACTTC
>JAGAUC010000329.1 GCA_017621015.1 Clostridia bacterium
ACTCATGCTTTTTTGTGGCTTGTTTGTCTTTAAGAATGGCGATTTAGGAAGATGTAAAAAATGTGAAAAAAACCTTGACGAATTTTTTGGTAAATGGTAAAATTATAAAAGATATTGTTTTATTTTAAATGGAGGATTTTTAATGTTTGACATTTTCGACGTGCTAGCCTTGATTGGCGGCCTGTGTCTGTTTTTATTTGGCATGAACGTAATGGGCGACGGCCTGGAGCGTCGCGCGGGAAATAGCCTTAAGGCTCTCCTTGGAAAGCTTACGGGAAATAAGTTTACCGGCTTTTTGACGGGTATGGGCGTGACCGCTGTGATTCAAAGCTCGTCGGCTACGACGGTTATGGTCGTCGGCTTTGTTAACTCCAAGCTGATGACGCTCAAGCAGTCCATCGGTGTCATTATGGGTGCCAACATCGGCACGACCATCACCGCGTGGGTCCTCAGCCTTGGCGGTATCGCGAGTGATAACGTCTTTATGAAGCTTTTGAAGCCGACCTCGTTTACACCGGTTCTGGCGCTCATCGGTATTGCCTTTACCATGTTCTCCAAGTCCTCCAAGCGCAAGGATACGGGCACCATTCTTCTTGGCTTTGCTACGCTGATGTTCGGTATGGATGCTATGAGCGACGCGGTTTCGGGGCTTGCCAACGTTCCCGAGTTCCGCAACCTTTTCCTTGCGTTTGAAAATCCCATCCTCGGCGTTCTGGTCGGTGCGGTGGTTACGGCCCTCATTCAGTCCAGCTCGGCGTCGGTCGGTATTTTGCAGGCACTCAGTGCCACGGGTGCGGTAACCTACGGCGCCGCCATTCCGATCGTTATGGGGCAGGGTATCGGCACCTGTGTAACGGCGCTGCTTTCTTCGATCGGTACGACCAAGAATGCAAAGCGCGCGGCCCTTGTCCACCTTTCCTTCAACGTAATCGGTACGGTGCTTTGGCTTTCGGTCTTTAGCGTTCTTTCACACGTTCTTAAACCGATGATATTGAATGAGTCGGCAAGCCATCTCGGCATTGCCGTTTGTCACACGGGCTTCAAGGCTCTGTGCGCTTTGGTTTTGCTTCCGGCGTCTGAACTCTTGGAGAAGCTGGCATACAAGCTGGTTCCCGAGGGCAAGACACCCGAGAAGGCCGTCGAGCTGGACGAACGTTTGCTTGCCACGCCGCCTATTGCCGTTGAACAGAGCAGCCGCTTGGCGGCCAAGATGGCGGCAGAGGCTGTAGAGGGCTTCCGCCTGAGCATAGAATCCATTGGAAATTATAGCTCGGAGGCCATCAAAAAGATCCGGAAGATCGAGGACGATACCGACCATTATGAGGACGTGCTCGGCACCTTCCTTGCCAAGCTCTCCAAGAGCCAGATGTCCGATGAGGACGGCGCAAAGGTTACCCAGCTTCTCAAGGCCATTGGAGATTTTGAGAGGATTTCCGACCACGCCGTGAATGTGATCGAGTCGATCGAGGAAATGCGGGAAAAGGGCATTCGGTTTTCGCCCGCGGCCAAGCGCGAGCTTGACGTTCTGTGCCGTGCGGTTGATGAAACGCTGGTGATGACCGAGGCGGCGTTTGCGGGCGGCGATCTTTCAATTGCTTACAACGTGGAGCCGCTGGAGCAGGTGGTTGATGGCCTCAAGGATCTGCTTCGTAACAACCACATCCTTCGTCTGAAAGAGGGCTCCTGCACAGTGGAGACCGGCTTTATCTGGTCGGATCTTCTTACCAATTTTGAGCGAGTCAGTGACCATTGCTCGAACATTGCGGTCGGCATTATCGACGCCAATGCCAACACGATGAACGCGCACGAGGTCATCAACCGATTTAAGAAGGACAATCCGCTCTTTGCAGAAAAATATGAGGAGTATGCGAAAAAATATTCCGTGTCTCAGTTATCCTGACGGATCGGATTTCAAGAAAAAGTCC
>JAGAUC010000330.1 GCA_017621015.1 Clostridia bacterium
GCATCGAGGCTCGCGGCTCAAAATGACGTGAAGTTTAAGCAGACCCATTCTGCAAAAAGTTTTGCGGCGCTTTTTCAAAAGCGCCCCGCCGGAGGCACGTTCCCCTTGCAAACAAAACAGACCGCAAAACTTCAATTTATCCTTTGTTTTCCTTTTCAAACCCGTGGATAAAGCCGGTAGCGTCGGCGGAGCAGATGTCGCCGCCGATGACGCGGCCGCGGTAAACCAGGACATTGGCGTAGACCTTGCCGTCGTAGTCCTCGTAGTTGGTCACCTCATAGGTGTAGCGCGTGACGTCCTTGCGTTTGTATTTGGAGAGATTGAGGCCTTGGCGGCGCTGGAGCTCGTTGTAGGCGGTGAAGATCTTGTCAAACTCGTCGGGAAGCGTGACCTTGGCCTCCTCGGTCGGGTCATCCGCCACGGTCCAGCCGAACTGGGCAAGGAATTTCTCTACATCGTCGCTTGTTTTGATCTTGCCGTAGCTGTAGCTGACCTGCTCGGCGGCGGTAGGGGTATCGGTACCGTAGGTAGGAACCAGCACGATAAGGGTAATAAGAAGCGCGAGAGCCGCCCCGATAACGGCAAAAAACTTGACCGTCCCTGCGCGCAGCGTATAAACAAACATAAAAAACCTCCCGAAAGCATGATTTTCTATCCAATCCTATGCAATCGGGAGTGTTTTTATGTCTCAAGGAAATATTTGTTTTTGCCGGCGCGTACGCTATGTACCATACCCACGATGATGTAGGTGGCCAGCACCGACGAGCCGCCCGCGCTGACAAAGGGAAGTGTGACACCGATAACCGGAAGCAGAACCAGGCACATACCGAGGTTGATAAAGCTTTGCAGAACGATCATGGCCGCCACGCCTACGCAGATGAGCTTGCCGTAATCCTTGCGCGCGTCCCTTGCGATCAAAAGGATTCGCACTACCATAAGGAAAAGAAGCGCGATGGTCAGAAAGCCGCCCACAAAGCCAAATTTCTCGGAAAGCGTAGCAAACATAAAGTCGGACTCAGCAACGGGAAGCGAGTTGTAATAGTGGCCGCCAAACATGCCCTTGCCGAAAAAGCCGCCGTTGATGATGGCCTTTCGGCCGAGAATGGGCTGCTTTCCGTAGCCTGCCGGGTCAAGGTCGGGGTTAAATCCGATGAGAATACGCTGTTGCTGATAGGGCTCAAGAAAGGTCCAGACAAAGGGGAAGGCAAAGGCGACCAGCAGAATGATCGCCAGAAAATAACGAAGGTCAAGTCCGGCGCAAAAGAGCATGACGGCGGTGATGCCGACATAGACCAGCGCCACGCCAAGGTCACGCGACAGCAGGATCAGCCCAATGATGATGCCTGCGTGTGCGGCCAGTGCCAAAAGGGTCTTTGGCTTGTTGATGGTGTCCTTTACCATCGAAAGGTGCTTGGCAAAGGTCATAATGTAGACCGCCTTTACAAACTCGGAGGGCTGCACCGAAATGCCGACAAAGGGGATCTCGATCCAGCTTTTGTTGCTTCCGATGCTAAAGCCGAAGATCAGCGTGGCGGTGAGCAGGATGACAGAAAGCACGTACGCGGGAATGCTGTATTTCTCCACGATGGCTTCATAGTCCAGCGAGGAAAGGAGAATGACCATTCCCACGCCCAGCACCGTCATGGCCGTTTGCATAATCAGTGCGTGCGTGCCGAATTCCTCCTTGCCGCCGAGCAGGGCCAGAATGCTGATGAGCGACAGCCCCAGCGTGCAGGCAAGCAAAAAGGGGTCAAAGCTGAACACACGCTGCTTCAGTGACCGATGAACGCGTTTCATGCTTTCCCCCTCCTTGTGTTTTACGTCTTAGTACTGCTTGCCCCAAACCACCATGTGCTTTGCGGGTCTTCCGCAGTACACGCAGGTGTCAGCCAGCTTTTCCTCCTTAAACGGAATGCAACGGGATTTAACGCCGCCCGTGGCCTCCTTAAGCTTGTCCTCACAAGCGGAATCGCCGCACCACATGGCCTTGATAAAGCCGGGCTTGTTCTCGGCGATGTCAAGGAACTGCTCGTAGGTGGTGGCAACGTGGGTCTTTTCCTCCAGATTCTTGCGGGCTCTTGCCACCAGCTCGTCGTGGACGAACGCGAGCATCTTCTGCACCTCGTTTTCCACGCCGTCGATGGCCACAAAGCTCTTCTCGCGGGATACGCGGCTGACCAGCACGCAGTTGCCCGACTCGATGTCGCGCGGACCGATCTCCAGACGAACGGGCACGCCCTTCATCTCGTACTGGCTGTACTTCCAGCCGGTAGACTGGTCGCTGTCGTCAAGCCTTACGCGGAAGCCTGCCTTTTCCAGCGTTGCCTTGATCTCATTTGCCTTTTCAAGAACGCCCTCCTTGTGCTGTGCCACGGGAATGATGGCCACCTGAATGGGTGCGACGGCGGGGGGCAGGATCAGGCCGTTATCGTCACCGTGTGCCATAATGATGGCACCGATCATTCTTGTGGACACGCCCCAAGAGGTCTGGTGAGGATATTTGATCTTGTTTTCTCTGTCGGTATAGGTGATGTCGAACGCCTTGGCAAAGCCGTCGCCGAAATAGTGCGAGGTACCGCCCTGAAGCGCTACACCGTTGTGCATCATAGGCTCGATGGTGTAGGTCTCCTCGGCGCCCGCAAACTTTTCCTTCTCGGTCTTCTGACCGGTGACGGCGGGGATGGCCAGGCAGTTGAGGTAGAACTCCTCATACACGCCGAGCATGCGAAGCGTCTCCTCGCGCGCCTGCTCCTCGTTCTCGTGCATGGTATGACCCTCCTGCCACAGGAACTCCGAGGTGCGCAGGAACGGACGGGTGGTCTTTTCCCAGCGAACCACGTTTACCCACTGGTTATACAGCTTGGGCAGGTCGCGGTAGGAGTGGATGATGTCCTTGAAGTGGTCGCAGAACAGCGTTTCCGAGGTGGGACGAACCACAAGACGCTCCGCGAGCTTGTTCTGACCGCCGATGGTGACGATGGCGCATTCGGGCGCAAAGCCGGCCACGTGGTCCTTTTCCTTTTGCAAAAGGCTTTCGGGGATGAACATGGGCATATATACGTTCTCGTGTCCGAGTGCCTTGAAGCGCTTGTCAAGCTCTCTTTGGATGTTCTCCCAGATGGCATAGCCGTAGGGGCGGATGATCATACAGCCCTTAACGCCCGAGTAATCGACAAGCTCTGCCTTTTTTACTACGTCGGTATACCACTGAGCAAAATCCACATCCATGGACGTGATCTGCTCTACCATTTTTTTATCGTTTGCCATTTTTGGTTTCCTTTCGGTATGAAATTCATTTTTGATGGAAAATATAATCAATATATTATAATATAATTCCAAGGATTTGTCAAGGAGGGGAGGAAAGAAACTTGAAGCAAGTTGAAAAGAATGGAGTGCTGGTGGACGGGATCCGCTTTTTTGGCGGCGGCGAGAAGGAGTGTAAGAGCGAGATATGCGCACGGCTTGCGCGCGGCGAGCAGCTGGCGGTCTACACACCCAATCCCGTTATGCTGGAAAACGCGCGAAGCAGCGCCGCCCTTCGCGCGGCGCTGCTTCGCGCCGATATGAATTTGCCCGACGGCAGGGGTGTGGTGCTGGCGGCGCGTATGCTCGGCGAGCACCTGGGTGGGCGGCTGTCGGGCGCGGATATGGCGGGGCGTGTGCTTACGCTGGCGGCCGCGCGCGGCTACCGCGTGTATTTGCTGGGCGGCAGAGATGGCGTGGCCAGGCAGGCCGCGGCGCGGCTTGTGGCAAGGGTGTTCGGGCTTTGCATCTGCGGCACACGGCACGGGTATTTTGGAGAAGCGCAGGAGAGCGAGGTGCTGGCGGATATCCGCCGCACGCGGGCCGATATCGTGTTTGTCTGCCTTGGTTCACCGCGGCAGGAGCTGTTTATCGACAAAAACCGTCACGCGCTTCCGAACGTGCGGCTGTTTATGGCGCTTGGCGGCACGCTCGACGTGTGGGCGGGGCGCGTGCACCGCGCGCCCCGCGCGGTGCAGAAAATGGGCCTTGAGTGGCTTTGGCGCATGGCGCTGGAGCCCGGGCGCTTTCGCAATCTGCCCAAAATGGCGGCTTTTTCCTATCGGATGTTTAAAAAATCTTGTCAATATGCACAGAGTGGACAATTAAAATTTTCTGTTTTAAAGAAATTTTGACAAAATTGACAAAATTTTCCCAAACCCCTTGTATATTTTGCGAAAATGAGGTAAAATATACCCGAATGGGCTTTTGCCTAAAACTCGAATTTTATTATATGGAGGAATTTATCATGTCCGTAAAAGTTGCCATTAATGGTTTCGGCCGTATCGGCCATCTCGCATTCCGTCAGATGTTTGGTGCCGAGGGTTATGAGATCGTTGCCATCAACGAC
>JAGAUC010000331.1 GCA_017621015.1 Clostridia bacterium
ATAGGAGTGGCGCGAGGGGCGCACCGAAATGTAGGTCTTGGGAGGCGTGCTGTTGATGATGCCCGTCCAGGCCACCGTAAAGACGTTGGACTTCTCCATATCGCCACAGCTCACCATCACGGCAGGCACGGGCGCCAGAAGCGTTCCGCCCTTCCACGCGATCTTACTCATGAAGCATCTCCATGCTCTCGATCACCACGTCCTCGACCGGCCAGTCCTGGTAGTAGCGCATCTTGGTGGTGGTCTTGACCTTGGCAATGGCGTCGATGACCTCCTCGCCCTCGATGACCTTGCCGAACGCGGCATACTGCGCGTCCAGGTGCGGCGAATCCATATGCATCAGGAAAAACTGCGAGGACGCCGAGTCGGGCACCATGGTGCGCGCCATCGAAAGCACGCCGCGCGTGTGCTTCAGCGTGTTCTGCGTAAAGCCGTTGGCGGCAAATTCGCCGCGAATGCTGGCCGCTTCCTTTTGCGTGTAGTCGGTGTCAAAGCCGCCGCCCTGGATCATAAAGCCGGGGATCACGCGGTGAAAAATGAGGCCGTTGTAAAAGCCCTTTTCCACAAGTCCCACGAAATTCTCCACCGTAAGGGGCGCCATGTCGGGATACAGCTCCGCGATCATCGTACCGAAATTCTTAACCGTAATTTTAACCTTGGGATTGTTCATTGTCTTGTTCTCCTGTTCTGAATGCGATATCAAACAACTCTCGCGTACGCTCGGTGCGACCCGTAACATGCAGGTAGCCGAACAGCGCCTCAAGGCCCGTCGCCATACGGTATTCCATCACCGTTGCGCGCCTGGGGACATTGGTGTGTCCGATGTTTCTGCCTCTGTGGTATACCGCATTCTCCTCTTCGGTGAGTGCGGCAAGAATGCGCCTTACCGCCGCCGCCTGCGCGCTCGCCGTCACGTATTTCAGCGCCTCGGTGTTCAGATGCCTGGAGTCGGAGATCCCCTTCTCCACCAGCATCTGCCTGACCAAAAGCTCAAACACGCTGTCGCCGAGATACGCCAGAGCCGCGGTGCTGATCTGCTTTACGTCGATCGCCATATCTTACGCTCCGTTCGTACTGATTCTTTTATATATTTTAGCACATTTTTCGGTATTTGTCAATCAAGCGGAGCATAAAGTCTCACTTTTCCGATCCTACGCCCGTCTCCCCCTTGGCGCTTCCCTCGGTAAACAGGTCGGCGGTGCTGGAATACGTGATCACCGCGCTCTCCAGCGCCTCGTTGCCCGCGCCGATCAGGATCTGACGGAAGGCCGAAAGACCGCCCGCATAGTGGATAAGCTTGATGGCGTTACAGTTGTAAAAGGCCATGGTGCGGATCTCGCGCACCTTGGAGGAGATGCTGTAGAAGTTGTCGCCGCGCCCGGCAGGGTACGCTAAAATGACCTCACCTGACTTACTTGTCAGCACGCCGTTTTCGTCGGCGTAGCTCGGGTTTTCGGGTGATACGTCGATGGACGTCAGCGAATAACAGCCGCAAAAGGCGTATTCACCGATGCTGACCGTCTCGGCAGGCACAAACACCGCCTCCAGCGACGAGCCGTAAAAGGCATAGGCGCCAATGGAGCGGATGCTCGGCGTCAACTCAATGCCGCGCAGGCCCGTACAGCCGCGGAAGGCGTAATTTCCAATGCCGATGACCGCGTCGCCCTCCGGGCTTTTTTCGGGAAGAATGACCACGCTGTCGGTGCAGGTACCGATGCCGCTGACCACGCACGTGCCGTTTCCGAGGCTTTCAAACACAAGCCCCTTGCTGGAAAGGTCAACGGGTGGCTCGGTCTCGGGAGCCTCCGTCTCGGGGGCCTCCGTCTCGGTCGGCTCGCTCTCGCTCCCACTCTCACTCGGCGTCCCCATGACGGGAAGATCCTCGCCGTCTCCTGCGCCGGGTAGCATCCAGATCAGACACCCGCACAGCACCAAAAGCACCACCATAGGTACCGCATACAGAATTTTTTTCGTCCTTGTTTTCATATTTCCTCCTTTCGGGCGTCTGCCCGATTCTTTTTTTTGCCCCAAGTCAGACACACTTGCGGCGGTAAGGAGATTATACCATTTTTTGGAAATTCGTCAACAACAACTCATCGACAAAGTGCGCCCCCGCGCGGCGAATTTCCCCCCAAACCCCAAATCGCCCCCAAAAACGCCGTCAAAAATTCGCAG
>JAGAUC010000332.1 GCA_017621015.1 Clostridia bacterium
TCGTGACTCACGGCGTACATGTTCTTTGCGCTTTAGCGCAAAGAACCAAAATGACTTGAAAAACTTCCTCGATATTGCTTTTGCAAACTTCATCGTGCAAAAAAATTCCTTTTCCCCAAAAGTTTTTGGGGGTCGTAGGGGACTTTTTTCAAAAAGTCCCCTACACGTATCCCCCCCGACAAATCAAAATTCACACGTATTTAGCGGCGAGGGTGAGGATGTGCTCCTGGGTAGCGGTGGCGGCGTCCACCTCACCCGCAAGGCGGCCGCCCGACATCACCAGGATGCGGTCGCACACGCCGAGAAGCTCGGGCATCTCGCTGGACACCATCACCACCGAGCGTCCCTCCTCGGCAAGCCTCAAGATCAGCTGATAGATCTCGTACTTAGCGCCCACGTCAATGCCGCGCGTCGGCTCGTCGAGAAGCAGAATGCGCGGCTTTGTGAGAAGCCAACGCCCAAGGATGACCTTTTGCTGATTGCCGCCCGAAAGCGTGCGGATCTTGGCCGCCGCCGAGTGGGTCTTGACGCGCAGGTCGCGAATGGTGCGGTCGGTGTCCTCGCGCATTTTTCCACCGCTCAGAAAAGGCCCCTTGCGATAGGCGCGAAGGTGCGAGACGGTGGTGTTGTCCACCAGGTCAAGAATGCCGAAAATGCCGCTTGCGCGTCGCTCCTCGGTGAGAAGCGCAAAGCCGTTTTGAATGGCGGCTCGCGGATTTTTGTTTTCGATGCGCGTGCCGTCAAGGAAAAGCTCGCCGCATGCGAGCGCGCGAAGCCCAAACAGCGTCTCCAGAACCTCGGTACGCCCCGCGCCGCCAAGCCCCGCAAGGCCTACGACCTCGCCGCGCCGCACCGAAAAGGACACGTCCTTCACCGGCGCGTGGAGCGCCGTCAGCCCCCTGACCTCCAGGGCCACCTCGCCCGGACGCGCGGTTTTGGGCGGAAAGCGGTTTCCGAGCTCTCGCCCCACCATCAGACGAATGATGCTCTCCATGCTCATCTCGCGCGCCGGCCTTGTGGCAATGTGCTTGCCGTCGCGCATCACGGTCACCTCATCCGAAATGCGAAGGATCTCCTCCATTTTGTGCGAGATATAAATGATGCCGCAGCCCTCACGCCTAAGGCGTTCCAGAATGGCAAACAGCCGCTCGACCTCCGCTTCGTTTAACGACGAGGTCGGCTCGTCCAGCACGATCACGCGCGCCCCGTAGGACACCGCCTTGGCGATCTCGGCCATCTGGCGCTCGGCCACCGGCATGGTGCTCATTTTGCGGCGCGGATCGACACTAAGACCCAGGTCGGCAAACAGCGCCTCGGTCTCCCTTTGCATTCGGCGCTCGGATACAAACACGCCAAAGCGGCGCGGGTACCGCCCCAGCCACAAATTGTCACTCACACTCCGCTCCAGCGCCTGGTTGAGCTCCTGGTGCACCATGGCCACACCGCTCTCCAGCGCCTCGCGCGGACTTGCAAAGTCCACCGCCCGACCGTCAAGCAGGATCTCGCCGCTGTCCCTCTTGTAAATGCCAAACAGACACTTCATCAGCGTTGACTTGCCCGCTCCGTTTTCTCCCATCAGCGCATGAACGCTCCCCGCGCGCAGACAAAACGAAACGTCATCCAGCGCCTTCACACCCGAAAACGCCTTGCTCATATGCTTCATTTCCAATAAATATTCACTCATTTTGACTCCTTGCCGGATAACGCTCGGCTTCTTCAAATTTTGATTTATCGGGGAGGTTTAGTCTGCTGGGGATACGGTCGCTTTTTGAAAAAAGCTCCGCAAA
>JAGAUC010000333.1 GCA_017621015.1 Clostridia bacterium
AACAATTGCACGGCTGGCAGGCCAATAAAAAGCGCACTTGTGCGCCGCCGGTGATCTTCGGGCTATGCCCGAAAAGGAAATACCCCCCCGCTATGCGGGGGGATTTTTATTTTATTTGAGACCTCTCACGCCGGTGAGGATCAGGCGGCAGAAGTCGCCCTCGTGGGGCTTGTAGGTGATGCGGGTGATGGGCGTTTCGGGGCGGGGGTTTTCCCACACGTAGCCCGTGATGCACACATCCGCGCCGTCCGTGGTCTTTCCCTCACAGATCGGGTCGGCAAACCAGGTGCCGACATAGCCGAAGTGGTTATAGTACTGGCCGTGCTTGGGGGTGCCGTAGCCGCTCTTATAGCACATGACGTTTTGGGCGTAGCGCACCTGTACTTCCTCGGTCGCGCCGTCCGCGTATTCCACAAGGTAGGAGCCCACAAGGACGTGATCCTTCCACACCTCGCGCTTGTTCGGATACACGGTGGCGTGCTCAAACACAAGGCGATCAAAGGCGCCGCCCACCGCAGAGGTCGCGGTCTCGGCGTTTTTGGCGTCGGGGCAGAGCGAAAGCAGCTCCGAGGGAACGCCCTCGGTGTTCCCCGTAAGCGAAAGGCGCGTTTCCGTGTAGCCGCCCGGGCGGAGCTTGCCGCGAAGCGCGTCACGCGTGCGCGGCTGGATGTGCTCGGCCAGCAGCCTTGTGTAGGACTTGCGGTTGGTGCCGTCATAGCCCTCGATATTCCAAAGCATTTCCGAGAGGTACATCATCTCCCAAAGCTTGCCGTTTCTGCCGTGGATGTCCTCGTCGGCAATGATCCACATCGAGACCTCGCCGCCTACCATGCCGGGCTTTGTCAGACGGGAATTCGGGCGTGTGTAGTGCGAGGAATACAGGTTGCCTACCGCCACGGGGAAGCCGTGCTTCAGGATGTTGTTTTCAATGTCGCTGTCGGGGCGGAAGTACCAGATAAAGTCCAGCATGACGACGTCCTTCGGGATGCGGTCGATGTCCGAGTCGGCGTTTCGGTGCGGATGAAGCATATCGCACCACATCATCATTTTGAGATTTTTTTTGGCCAGATAATCGTGCATGGCAAGGATGTGATCGGCAAAGAGCGCGCCGCGTGCCTTGTCGCGGCAAAGAGGACAAAGCCCCAGCTGGTAGACCTCGTCGTGTCCCATATGCACGTAGCCGTCGGGCTTGGTCACCTCCACGATCTCGTCGATGATGTCATACATGATCTCGTAGCACTTCGGATTGGAGGGGCAATAGGAATGCGCGTAGAAATTCGAGGGGTTGGCTTCGCCGCGAATGACCTCGTTTGGCGCGGTCTCGTCGCGCTCGGCCAGCTCGGGGTGCGCGTAGGTGATGTACTGAACGTGCCCGAGGCTCTGCACCTCGGGAATCAGCGCAAAGCCCAGCTCCTTGATGATGGCAACCAGGCGGCGGACGTCGTCCTTTTCCAAGAGGGTGCGCCAGGATACCTTGTCCGAGTGCGGCATATAGGGCTGCTCGCCCGCGTCGGCCTTGCGGATGGCATCCAGCCACCCCTCGCTTATTTCGGGGTGGCGGTCAAAGCGCATGCCGCCTGCGAATTCAAGGAAAATGACGTTGTAGCGCATCGGAAGCAGAACGTAGCGCAAAAGACGGCGCACGTAGTCAATGCGGTCGCGGCGCGGAAGCCCGAAATGGAAGCCGCGCATACGGCAGGAGGGTCTGTCGTCCACGTCGGCAAGATAAAGCCCCGTTTCGCTCGTCAGCGAGAGAAGCGTGTCGGTGCCGTAGAGCAAGGCCAAGCGGCTGCTTGCCGTGATGGTGACGGTTTTTCCGTCGACCGTGACGGTGTAGCGCTCGTCCGCGTAGGTGGTGTCCTTTTTTAGCAGCACCGTTACGCCGTCTGCGCTCTGCCATGCGCCGAAGCGCTCGGTAAGCCCCTGTGAAAGGAAATTGGCGGCAAAGCGCTCGTCGGTATCCTCGCTCGCGGCGCGGATGGCCGCGATGGGTGCGGTTCCGTGGCACTCGCCGATGGATTTGGGGGTGGGGTAGACAAGCGGAACGCCGTCCTCACAGGCACCGAGGATGTCAAGCTCCGCGAGCGTGACGTCCTGAAAATCGGCGGTAAGGCGAAGCGTGAGTTTTTGCGCGGTCACGCCGACGGGAATGGAGATAAGTCCTCCAAAAAGAGCGGTTCCGTCCGCGCGGCGTGCGCCGACCACACGTCCGTCCGCCAGCACCTCGGCGGCGGCCAGCGAGGCCTTGGCGGCCCTAAAATTGACCGCGCCGACGTAGCACTCGCGCTCGAGCGAGATCGTCACGTCCACGCTCATGTCAAAGATCTCGTCAACGCGCCAGAGGTAGGCGCCGTTCTCGTTCACCGAGGGGACAAAGGGCAGAGGGCTGTCTATGTGGGTAAAGGTAAGATTTTTGTTGTAATTCAGGCTTCCGATGTACATGGTGGTCTCCTTTTAAAAAATTCCGATAACCGTGATGGCGGCAATGCCCAGCACAAAGCCCACAAGCTTGCGTGTGCCGATGCGCTCACCGAAGATGATGCGGCCTGCCAGCGCGGTGACGGTCATGGACAGGATATTGGAGACGGAATACTGGATGACGGCGGGAAGCTGACCCGCCAGCGTGAGGTTGGCGATGTTCATGCCGCCAAGCACCACGCCGCCAAGCAGCATCAGAAGGATCGATCTTTTGCTTTCGTAGAGCGAAAGGCGCCGACTGTCGCCCTTTGACAAAAGCGAGGCAACAAGCGAGAAAAGGGCGGCAAGGGTAAGAGCAACCAAAAGAAAGGGGATGAGCTCGTCCCGCGAGGGCGACGCTTGGTGGATCTTTTGAATGACAGCGTTGGCGCCCGAGCCGAGCAGGGCAAGCGTCGCCAAGGCCAGCAAAAGCCAGGAAAAGCGGCCGTTTTTGTCGGGCGGCAGGATGAGCACGAGCGAAAAAAGCAGTACAAGAATGCCAAGCACCTTTCCGAGTGTAAGCGGCTCCTCAAGAAAAATGGCGCTGTAAAAGATGGGCACCAGAAAGCCGCAGGAATAGATCAGCGAGGTCAGCGAGGTAAAGCCGCGCGACATGGCCAAAATCTGCATCAGCTGCGTGAAAAGCAGAGAGAGGGCAAACACCGCCGCAAGACCGAGCGAAAAGCCCGAAAGCGAAAAAAGGTCGGAGATGCGCCCGAGGCTGCCAAGCAAAATGACAATCGCTCCCACCGCAAACAAGTTGGCGTTCAGAAAAAACATACTGCGCATATCGCGGCTGTCTTGCCCGATCATCTTGCTGATAATGGCCTTGGCCGAGGTGGCAAGCGTTGTTAAAACAAGCAAAAAATAGATCATAGTCCGCTCCTCCTGTCTGAGAACACCTCCATTATACTCCTTTTTTATGGATTTTTCCATAGAGATTTGAACAAAATTATGTGTTTTTTGAATCGGAATTTAAATTTTGATTTATCGGTGACTTTATGTGGGGCGTTGCCCCACCCCCCACAAGTTTTTGAAAAAACTTGACTAAAACTTTTCCTGCATGGGTCTGCTTAAAC
>JAGAUC010000334.1 GCA_017621015.1 Clostridia bacterium
AATGCTGGTATGGCTCAGTCGGTAGAGCACGTCATTGGTAATGACGAGGTCATCAGTTCGATTCTGATTACCAGCTCCAAAAATCCCGAACACAACGGTGTTCGGGATTTTCTTTTTCAAAAAACAAACGGCGAGAGGACAAATACAAGCAGAGCACAAAGGAGCGCCTGTGCCACACGCGCAAGGAAATACGGGCGGAAGGAAAGGCTGCGCCCGTCGGCAAGCGTCATCAGCTGGCAGTGCACCGAAAGCCCCGACCACCCGACCGTCAGAGCACAGAGCGCTGTCGAGAGAGGTCGGTTTCCCAGAGAGGCGGCGGCGCCGACGCCGGAGGATATTTCGAAAAAGCCATACAAAAGGGCGTTTACCGCCTCGCCAAGCGCCAACCTTTTCAATGCGTGTGACAGGCATCCGATGACCGTTCCGAAAAACAAAATATACGCGCAGACCGTCAGCATCGCGGCGGTGGCTGAGGCAATCGCCGCCGTGAAGGCGCCGGGAGTCGGTGCTGGCGGCGAGGTGCGGGGAGCCTGTTTCACAGAGGCTCCTTTTTTTCTTGTGAGCATGCCGACTGTAACCGTGCCGGCCATACAGCAAAGCCAAAGCAAAATGCCAAAGGAACGGTTCCGGTACAGAGAGGAGCCTACGGCGGACACCAAAAAGGCAATGCTTGGCAGATTGGAGAAGCCAAGCAAACGCTCACACTCGCCCTTGGGAATTTGCCCCTTGTCGTATAGAGCAAGTGTCATTCGCGCGCCGACGGGGAAGCCGCAAAGAAAGCCGAGAAACACGGCGGAGGCACTTGCCGCGGATATGCCGAACAGACGGGCGAGGGGACGCCCAAGCCTTTGCCCGAAAAGATCGCCAAAGCCGAAGGCGATCAAAAGCTCGGAGAGCACCATAAAGGGGAATAGCGAGGGAATGATCGCCCTTGCACAAAGTGAAAGAGAGCGTACCACGCACTCGGTAGCCACAGACGGATTTTTGAGCAGCAGAAGAATCAAAAACAAAACCAGCAGGCACAGAGCGGCTGCCGTGTTTCTTCTGCTTTTTACTAGGGCTTTTTCGGTCATTCTTTGTTGCCTCCGCGCATAAAGTAGGGTATATTTATTTGTACGGGAAAGGATGGTCGGTTATGCCGAGAAAGGGTGTTTCGAAAAAAGAAAAAAACAAAAAGCGTTCATCGATCGGACGCATACGGGAGAATGCCGAGGCGTTTTTTGGCATGCCATACATCGAGTGCCGAGGCTTTCGGAGTGTAACGGTGGAGGGCGCCAAAAAAATCGAGACCATGACGAGAGAGTGTGTGGTGGTCTTACTTGACAGAGGGCGGCTTGCCGTTTGTGGGGAGGATCTGATCTGCTCCTCCTTCCGCAACGGATGCCTTACCGTGGACGGCGCGATCGACTCGGTCGGCAAATGGAGGCGCGAGGCATGAGCTTGTTTGGCTTTTTTTGCGGAAGGACCGTGTTTGCCGCCAAGGGAAGTGACGCGGCAAGGATCTTCAACAAATGCATGGAAGAAAAGATCACGTATGTGAAAAGTGTATGGGACGGCGAATCCTTTCTTTTGCACCTTGAGGGGCGGGCGGCCTCTCGCTTTGCGGCGCTTTGTGAGCGGGAGCAGATCGAGGTGGAGGTGCGAAGCCGTAAGGGCTTGCCCGAGCTTTGGTCGCGCTATCGAAGCCGTCCGGGGCTCTGGCTGGGGCTCTTGCTGGTCGTGGGCTTGCTTGTCTTGTCCAGAGGCGTGATCTGGAGCATTCGCATTGAAGGCAATGCGCGCCTTGGTGAGGATCGCATTCTCGCCCTGCTTGCCGAGAACGGCATCGAGGTGGGAAGTCCCTTGCGCGATCTGCGGCCTGCTATGGCGGAGGGGAACATTCTCCTTGCGGAAAAGGACATCTCCTGGATCTCACTTTATGCCGTAGGAACCACGCTGAACGTGGAGGTGCGTGAGACCGAGAGAGGAGAACCGTCCGAGGAGGGGGCGGCCAATCTGGTGGCACTTTGCGACGGCGTGATCGAGCGCATCGAGGTGTGCGACGGAGGCGTGGTGGTGAAAAGGGGTGACGTGGTACGCAAGGGAGAGCTTTTGGTCAGCGGTGTTTACGATACGCCCGAGGGCGGTGCGCTTCGGCAAACGCTTGCACGCGGCGAGGTTTTTGCCCGGACTATACACGAATACGAGGTGAAGATCCCTCTTTTGCACGAAAAAAAGGTGTATACGGGGCGAGAGTGGTGCGAAAAACGAATAAAATTTTTCTCAAAAGATATAAAAGTTTTCGCAAATACTGGAAATGCACCCCCAACTTGTGATATAATATACTATGAAGACAAGCTCAGCCTGTTTGGGGGCGAGGAGCTTCCTCTCGGAATGGATACGGTGCTGTGCCGCGAATACGTGATGGAAACGGTGCGGCTGTCCCCCGGGGAAGCGGCCGAATATGCCTTTGCTGAGCTGGAGCGGGAGCTGGCCGCGCTTTCGGTACGGGTCGAGCTTTTGGAAAAGGACATTTCCTTTGAGCTGACCGACGAAGCGTATGTTCTGGACTGTCGCATTACTTGTTTGGAAAACATAGCCGTTACGCAGAGAATCGAGGCGTGACGGGGAACGGAGTTATATGGCACAAAAAATCATCGGAGTGGATACCAGTGAACAGACCCTAAAGCTGTTCGGCAGCTTTGACTGCCATGCCAAAATGCTGGAGGATGCCTTTGCGGTGGATATTCGCAATCGCGAGACCGACGACGGCAACGCCATCGTGATCGAAGGAGATGACGAGGCGGTGGCGGCCGCACACCGTGCGCTTTCCTATCTTAAGGATGTGGCGCAGATGAGCGACACACTTGACGAGCAATCGGTGCGGTATGTCATCAACATGGTGCGTGACGGACACGCCGACGAGCTGGAAAAGCTGGACGGAAGCATCTGCATCACGGGACGCGGCAAGCCCATCAAGGCCAAGACCGTCGGTCAGAAAAAGTACGTAGAGGCCATTGAAAAAAATACCATCACGCTTGGCATCGGCCCCGCGGGCACGGGAAAGACCTTTCTGGCGGTAGCGATGGCGGTCAAGGCGCTCAGGGAAAAGCGCATCAGCCGCATTCTTTTGACGCGCCCTGCCATTGAGGCGGGGGAAAAGCTGGGCTTCTTGCCGGGCGATCTGCAAAGCAAGATCGACCCCTATCTCCGTCCGCTGTACGACGCGCTGTATGAGATGATCGGCACCGAGGCGTATGCGCGTTTTGTGGAAAAGGGAACCATTGAGATCGCGCCGCTGGCATATATGAGAGGTCGGACGCTGGACGATTCCTTCATCATTCT
>JAGAUC010000034.1 GCA_017621015.1 Clostridia bacterium
ATATGCGTACCGACTCGCAGAGAGTTTCGGTGGACGCGCAGAATGAGACGCTGGAGCTCATCCGTGAGAAATACGGCGATAAATTCTGCCCGAGGACCCCTCGCGTTTATAAGTCCCGCGCAGGTGCGCAGGACGCGCACGAGGCCATTCGTCCCGTACGCGTTTCCATCGAGCCGCAGATGATCAAGAAGCATCTGACGAGCGACCAGTACCGCCTGTATAAGCTGATCTGGGATCGCTTTGTGGCCAGCCAGATGGAGGCGGCCGAGCTGGATACGGTCAATGCGGAGTTTGCTTGCGGTGACTATATTTTCAAGGCCAGCGGCTACTCGGTAGCCTTCCGCGGCTATATGGCCGTGTATGAGGAGAGCGAGGAGGAGAGCACCGCGGCGGCCGACGAGATCCGCGAGGTGAGGGACATTCGCCTGCCCGACATTTCCAAGGGACAGATGCTGGCATCCGAAAAGGTTGAGCCGACGCGTCACTTTACCGAGGCACCGCCCAGATACAACGAGGCCTCGCTGATCAAGTTCCTGGAGGAGAAGGGAATCGGACGTCCCGGCACGTATGCGCCCACCATTTCGACCATCCTGGCACGCAACTACGTGACCAAGGAGAACAAGGCGTTTGTGCCCACATCGCTTGGTGAGGTCATGATCCGCATTATGAAGGAAAACTTCTCGGACATTGTTGACTATGAATTTACGGCAGACGTCGAAAACGATCTGGATAACATCGAAAAGGGAAACCGCCAGCTGAAGCCGGTGCTTGACGACTTCTGGGAGGACTTCTCGAAGGAGCTGGCCGAGGCCGAAAAGCACATCGACAAGATCGTGGTGGAGGTGCCCGTCGAGGAGACCGACATCATCTGCGATAAATGCGGAGCCAAAATGGTGGTCAAGAGCGGACGCTTCGGCAAGTTTGCCGCCTGCCCCAACTACCCCACCTGCCGCAATACCAAGCCCCTGGAGGCAAAGGAAACCAAGGAGCAGGTAGAGGTGGCGGACTTCAAATGTGAGAAGTGCGGCGGTGATATGATCCTCAAAAAGGGACCGTACGGCGACTTCTATGCTTGCGCCAACTATCCGACCTGTAAATTTACCAAGCAAAAGACTGAGGCGCTTGACGTGCCTTGCCCCAAGTGCGGTGCGGCCATTCTTAAGCGCTACGGAAAGGGCGGCAGAAGCCTTTTCTACAGCTGTGAGCGCTATCCCGCCTGCGACTTTTCCACCTGGGATCTGCCGACGGCAGAAAAATGCCCCGAGTGCGGCGAGATCCTCTACCGCAAGAAGGGAAAGAACGCCATGCTGATCTGCCATACCGAGGGCTGTACCTTCAAGAAGAAGGAAGAAAGCGGCGACGAGGCATGAGTGAGGTCGTTCGTATTTACGGCGCGGGACTTGCGGGCTGTGAGGCGGCATGGCAGGTGGCAGAGCGTGGGGTTAAGGTCGAGCTTTACGAGATGAAGCCCGAGCGGTATACGCCCGCGCACCATTCGCCGCAGTTTGCCGAGCTTGTATGCTCCAATTCCTTGCGCTCGGATCGCGTGACCAACGCGGTGGGGCTTCTCAAGGAGGAGATGCACCGTATGGGCTCGCTGATCATGGAGGCGGCGTATGCCACGCGCGTTCCGGCGGGATCGGCGCTGGCGGTCGACCGAAATCTGTTTTCGGAATACGTTACCGAAAAGATCCAAAATCACAAAAACATTGATATTATCCAAAGGGAAGTGTATACTATAGAGGAGGGCACCGTTACCGTTGTGGCAACGGGGCCGCTCACCTCGGATAAAATGGCGGCGTATATCGAAAATACGCTCGGCTGTAAGGGTCTGCACTTCTTTGATGCTGCCGCGCCTATTGTGGATGCGGAAAGCATCGATATGGAGGTCGCGTTTTTTGCCTCCCGCTATAACAAGGGCGATGCCGACTACATCAATTGCCCGATGACAAGGGAGCAGTACGAGGCCTTTTATGAGGCGCTCATCTCCGCCGAGGAGGCACAGCTCAAGGACTTTGACCGCGAGATGCAAAAGGAGCTGAAGGTCTTTGAGGGATGTATGCCCGTGGAGGAGATGGCCAAGCGCGGCCGTGACACGCTTCGCTTCGGACCGCTTAAGCCCGTGGGGCTTGTGGATGACCGAACGGGACGCGAGTCGTACGCAGTGGTGCAGCTTCGCCGTGAAAACGCCGAGGGTACGATGTACAATCTGGTCGGCTTTCAGACCCATCTGACCTTCCCCGA
>JAGAUC010000035.1 GCA_017621015.1 Clostridia bacterium
CGCTCTCTTTTCCGCATCGAGGCTCGCGGCTCAAAATGACGTATAGTTTGTGCAGACCCATTCTGCAAAAGTTTTCGCCCAGCCTTTTTTAAAAGGCTGGCCGCCGGAGGCATGTTCTCCCTTTCCCGACAAATCAAAATTTGTGCAAAACAAAAGCGGATGCCTTGCGGCACCCGCCTTTGTATATATGAAATAACTATGAATTTCTTAGTTCTTCTTGCGAGTGAGAAGAATGTTGGTAAGGATACCGAGGATCAGCGCGCAAGCGATGGCGGTGATGGTAACCTTTCCGATGGCCATAGCCATGCCACCGATACCGGTGATCAGGATAACCGAGGTGGTGAAGAGGTTGGCGTTGTCCTCAAGGTCAACCTTCTGGATCATCTTAAGACCCGAAACAGCGATGAAGCCGTAGAGCGTGACGCAAACACCGCCCATAACGCAACCGGGAATGGAATCCAGGAAGGCTACGAAGGGGGAGATGAAGGATACGATCACGGTAAGGATCGCGGTTGTGGTGATGGTGATGACAGATGCGTTTCTCGTGATGGCCACACAGCCAACCGACTCACCGTAGGTGGTGTTGGGGCATCCGCCGAAGAAGGCACCGACGAAAGAGCCGACGCCGTCACCCAGAAGGGTTCTGTGGAGACCGGGCTCCTCAAGAAGCTCAGTACCGATGATGGACGAGAGGTTCTTGTGGTCAGCAATGTGCTCGGCAAATACAACGAAAGCAACGGGAACGTAAGCCACGGCAACGGTAGCCACGTAGGACCACTGGAAGTCGCCCACACCCTTGAGAGCCTCAAGGAAGGAGAACTTGGGAAGTGCGAGGAAGGTGCTGAGGTTTACGCCGTCGGCAACGAGAGCCTTGAAGGGCGCAAAGTCAATGATCATAAGTGCGGGATTGTCGGTAGCAATGCCGATCACGGTAAAGATCAGACCCACCACATAACCGGCAAGGATACCGATGATGAAGGGGATGAGCTTGGCCATCTTCTTGCCGTATACCGAGCAGATAACAACAACGGCAAGCGTTACGAGGGCACAGATCACGGAGACCCAAGCGCTGGCGGACATAATGAATGCGCCGTTTGCGTCCTGAGGACCGTAGGAGAAAACATCCTTAACGGCGGCACCTGCCAGCGAAAGACCGATCAGAGCAACCGTGGGGCCGATAACCACAGGGGGCATCAGCTTGGCGATCCACTTAACACCTGCGATCTTAACGATGATCGCGATAACAACGTAAACAAGACCTGCAAAGAGGGCACCGAGGATAAGGCCAAGATATCCGAGCGACATGGACGCGGCACCTGCAAACGCGGTGGCCATCGAGCCGATGAACGCGAAGGACGAGCCAAGGAATACCGGGCTCTTAAACTTGGTGAAAAGCTGGTAAACGATGGTGCCGACACCGGCGCCGAACAGGGCGGCGGATGCGGTCATTCCGTTACCGACGATAGCGGGAACGGCAATGGTTGCTGCCATAATGGCAAGCAGCTGCTGGATCGCAAAGACAATAAGCTGACCGAACTTCGGCTTGTCTTTGACATTGTAGACAAGATTCATACTGTTTCCTCCGTTTTTTGCGCGATGCGCATTTTTTATGAATACGGACAACCGTCCATTTTCAACAAAAGAAAAGCCCCGATAACGGAGCGACAAAGCTATGGCGGACGAATACCCCACCAAGCCCATCTGCCGCTGTGTGGTTTTTTTGGTTATTTCCTCCTAAATTATACACGAAATTTGTCGTTTTGTAAAGGGAAAAATGAAATTTTCTGCCCGAAAAAATGAACAAAAAATGTCGGAAAAATTGTGTAAAGTGACAAGGACGGTTTTTGAAAAATAGGTTGAAATTTTTGCGTAAAAATGATACAATACAGAAAGAAAGTGACATAATATAACAAACGGAAGGTGAGGAAATTTTTATGACCTACGTAATGTCGGATATACACGGCGAATACAGCCTGTTTCAAAAAATGCTGGAGGAGATCCGCTTCTCGGACAATGATGTTCTTTACATCGCGGGCGATTTTGTGGACTTTGGCGAGGACCCGATGGGGCTTCTTTGCGACGTGAGCATGCGTGCCAACGTCATTCCCGTGGCAGGCGAGCGCGATCTGCTTGCGCTTCGTATGCTGACCGAGCTGGATCGGGTACTCAGCAGCGCGGGGGCGCATCAGGCAAGCGAGGAGATGCGCGACTGGATGGAAAACGGCGGCAGGAGCACCATGCTGGGCTTCCACGCGCTGTCGGAGGACATGCGCGAGGGGGTACTGGACTATCTGGCCGATATGGTGCTGTTTGAGGAGGTCACGGTGAAGGACGAGGACTACCTGATCGTTCACGCGGGCCTTAAGGGCCATGAGGACACGCCGCTTGAGGACCTCACGCCCGAGGCCTTTCTTTCGGAGCCTCTTGACCCCTCAAGGGAATATTTTGAAGATAAGACGGTGATTGTCGGCCACGTGCATACAAGCGATTTGCCCGACGCCGACAAGGATATGATCTATTACGGCGAGGGCTCGATCTTCTTAGACTGCGGTGCGGGAAAGGGCGGCGTTTTGGGCTGTCTTTGCCTTGACAACGGTAAGGAGTATTATGTTTCGTAAAAATGACGTTTTGACGCTGGACATCACCGAGGTCAACAATCTCGGCAGCGGCGTTGGCAGAGTCGACGGTGTGGTGGTCTTTGTTAAGGGCGCGGTCAGCGGCGATCGGGTGGAGGCCAAGGTCATCAAGGTAGCCAAAAGCTTTTTGGTGGCGCGCCCGGAAAAGATCTTGGTTGCCTCGCCGTATCGGGAGACAAGGGAGCTGTGCGGCGCGCCGCTCTCCTGCGGCGGCTGTGTGCATCGGCATCTTTCGTATGAGCACGAGCTGGATATGAAGCGCCTGTACGTTGAGGGCGCGTTTCGCAAGGCAGGGCTTGCGGACGTGACCGTGGAGCCCACGCGCACGGTGGGCATCGATCGCGGTTACCGCAACAAGGCGCAGTATCCGTTTGGCACGGTGGGCGGCAAAACCGCGGTCGGCTTTTATGCCGAAAAAACGCACAAGGTCATACCGTGCACCGATTGTGCGCTTCAACCCCAAATATTTGGTGAGATCTGCCGCTTTGTTTGCGCGTTTGCCGATCAAAGCGGGTGGAGCGTATATGACGAGCAAACGGGGCAGGGGCTTTTGCGCCACCTGTATCTCCGCGAGGGAAAAAGCACGGGCGAGGTAATGGTTTGCCTTGTAATAAACGGCGAGAGGCTTTCGGACGAGGAGCGCTTTGCGCGTGAGCTTTGCGAGGCCTTTCCGTGCGTGAGGAGCGTAATGCTCAACGTCAACAAAAAGAACACCAACGTGGTGCTGGGGCGCGACTATCGCACGCTGGCAGGCGTGGGGTACATCGAGGACGTTCTGTGCGGAAGGCGCTTTCGCATTGCGCCGTCCGCCTTCTATCAGGTCAATCACGACGGCGCGGAGCTTCTCTACGGCATTGCCGCCGAGAGGGCAGCGCTCTCTGAGGGCGAGACGCTTCTCGACCTTTACTGCGGCATCGGTACCATCGGGCTGTCGCTTGCAGGAAAGGACACGCGCGTTGTGGGCGTGGAGATCGTAGAGGACGCGGTCAAGTGCGCGCGAGAGAACGCGGCACGCAACGGCATGAGCAACGCCGAGTTTTTCTGCGGTGACGCAGGCGACGCGGAGCGGCTTGTAAGCGAGGCGCTTGAAAAGTGCGGCGATAAGGAGAAGACCACCGTGGTGGTCGACCCGCCCCGAAAGGGCCTTGACGCGGCGCTGATCCGTTATCTTGCGGAGAAAGAAATGAAAAAGATCGTGTACGTTTCCTGCGACCCGGACACGCTGGCGCGCGACTGCGCGATGTTCCGCGGCCTCGGCTACGAGATCGGAAACGTAACGCCTGTCGATATGTTCCCAAAAACCGGGCACGTTGAAAGTGTGGTTTGTCTGACAAGAAAATAAGCGATTTTGACCCTAAAATAGGCATTTTTCCGCATTTTTGAAGGACTTTTTAGTAAAACACGTGTTTGAAATCGAAAATCGCCCCAATTATGCGTTGGGACAAATGTTACTTTTGAGCAATACTCGAAAATACAATTTACAGCAGTTTAGTATAACATATCAAAGAAGAAAGGAGTTACTATGTACGATATTCAAAGCAGATGGAAGTTTGAAGAC
>JAGAUC010000036.1 GCA_017621015.1 Clostridia bacterium
AAAAATGAGGCACAGGCGCTGGCCGGTTCGCGGTGGACCAAGGTTTACCGAAAAAAATATGCAGAAGTTTACGATAAGAAATTGGTGAATACCGACAAAAATTCAGACACACAACGCGTAGCAGGAATTGAATTTGAGCGAAACGCGCATTTTTGAAAAAAACTGATTTTTCACTCAAAAATTAAGGTTTTCAAGTCTTGACTTGTGGGAGGAAAAGCTATATTTTCTAATTGAGGTATAACCGACTGAGGCCTGGATAAAAAGCTTTCAAAACACGTTTCTTCAACTTTGATGGTTAAATATATCACGCCTCAGCAGTTTAAATCAATATTTGGGGAGGCTGAACATTATGATAATGGACTGTGAAAAATATGTAGGAAAATGCGAATGCGGCAGGGAGCACGAGCTTGAGACAAAGAAAGTCGTAGTGGAATACGGTGCCACGGCGAATTTCGAGCAGTATATGGCTGACGTGGGCCTTGCGGGCAAGAAGCGCACCGTTATTTACGACAGCGTGATCTATAAGCTCACCGAGGGCAAGCACGTTGCGGCTGATCAGGAGATCATTCTGGAAGCCAACGGCCTGCGTGCAGAGGACACCGTCATCGAGGAGATGATGGAGAAGCTGGATGCACCGGAGGTCATCGTGGCCTACGGCGCCGGGACGATCATGGACTTCGGGCGGTACCCGGCGTACAAGCTGGGCATCCCCTTTGTCGCTATCCCGACCCTCGCCTCGTCCGACGGCTTCACTGCGAACATCTGCTCGGCGATTATCAAGGGGCAGAAGAAGTCGACGGCGATGTGCGCACCGGTGCTGGTGGTCGCGGATCTGGACATCATAAAGGGCGCGCCTGCGCGTCTGGTGGCCAGCGGCATCAACGACATTCTGTCGAAGTACATCTCGCTGACGGACTGGAAGATCTCAAAGCTCGTGTGCGGAGAATACTACTGCCCGATGGTGGCTGATCTTGCACAGGAGGCTCTGGATATCATGCGCGAGGCTGCGGATAAGTACGCGGCGACGGGCGTTGCCGACCATGAGGCAATGACGATGGCGCAGATGAAGAGCGGCCTTACGATGCAGCTTCTGAACCATTCGAGAGCGGCTTCAGGCGCGGAGCACCTTATGGCGCATCTTGTTGAGATGCAGCCGCCGCGCTTTGAGGGCGCGGAGGGCATACACGGCGAATGTGTCGGCGTGGGCACCTTTGCGTGCATAAAGAAGTACCACGAGCTGGCGGCGCTGCCTACTCCCAAGGCAAAGGCGTTTGTGCCTCTGACGGAGGAGTGGATTACGGAGAAATTCGGCGAAAGACTCGCCCCGGGAATCATCAAGGAAAACGCTGCGGACGTTCTGGGCACCTTCGACCCGCAGAACATCGTCGACCACTGGGACGAGATAAAGGCGCTGATAGACGCCATCCCCTCGGCTGAGGAGATGGAAGCGCTGTACAAGGCCTGCGGCTGCAAGTATCTGCCAGAGCACATCGGGGTAAAGCCCGAGCTGGGCGATGAGATGCTCACCATCTCGGCCGCCATCCGCAACAGGCTCACCCTTATCCGCATGCTCCGCGTGCTGGATTTCGGAGAATAAACGACGAGAAACGCAAATCTTTTTTCTATCTGAAGG
>JAGAUC010000037.1 GCA_017621015.1 Clostridia bacterium
GCAAGCATAGCCATTCAAACACACCGACAAATCAAAATTTGAAGGATATTTTGGAGATATTATGCGGATACTGAAGATTGGCAAAAACGACGCGGGACAGCGTCTGGACAAGTTCCTTACCAAGGCGGTAAAGGGGCTTCCTTTGTCGATGATGTATAAGCAGATTCGCCTGAAGAAGATCAAGCTCAACCGCAAGCGCACCGAGCCGAACGTCATGCTTTCGGAGGGAGACGAGATCGAGCTTTTCATCAAAGAGGAGTTTTTCGACCTGCCTGAGAAGGATACCTCGGCTTTGCGCACGCTTCGTCCCAAGCTGGATATTTGCTACGAGGACGATAACATTCTGCTTTGCAACAAGCGGCCGGGAGTGCTTGTGCACGAGGACGAGGAGGGGGGCGACAACACGCTCATCCTTCACATCAAGGCCTATCTGTGCCAAAAGGGAGAATATGTGCCCGAGGATGAGCAGTCCTTTGCGCCCGCGCTTTGCAACCGCATCGACCGCAACACCGGTGGCATCGTGATCGCCGCCAAAAATGCCGAGGCGCTTCGCATTATGAATGAAAAGATCCGTGAGGACGAGATGCGCAAGTTTTATTACTGCGCGGTGCACGGGCGTATGCCCAAGCGGCAGGACACGCTTACGGGCTTTCTCCGCAAGGACAGCAAGCACAACACCGTGCAGATCAGCGACACACGGCTTCCCGGCTCCAAGGAGATCATCACCAAATACCGTGTGGTGGCCGAAAAGGGAAACGAGAGCCTGCTTGAGGTCGAGCTGGTGACCGGGCGCACGCATCAGATCCGCGCGCACCTTTCGCACATCGGGCATCCGCTTTTGGGTGACGGCAAGTACGGCATCAACCGAAGCGACCGCGAGCGCGGTTATAAGTTTCAGGCGCTTTACGCTTATCGGCTGATCTTTGACTTTGAAAACGGCGAGGGTGCGCTTGGCTATCTTCGTGGCAAGGAGGTCTCGCTGAAAAAGGACGAGATCTGGTTTTTGAAGAATTTTGGTATTTGAGGATATAACATACAATAGCCAAAGCGGGCGAAGTCGAAAGACTCCGCCCGCTTTGGCTATGAATTTTATTTGGGAAGAAGTGCGCCGAGCGCATCCATGTCCGTAGGCGTAAGGGTTTCGTTTTGCAACCGGAGAACCAGCTTTTTGCCGCTTGCTTTTACAAGAAATTCGTCCTCCTTTTGCAGATAGGTGACGCTAAGGAGCATCTCGGCGGTCTCTGCACCGGTGTCACGGCAAATAAGGGCGTCGGTCTCGTTCAGGATCAGAAGCACAAGATCGGTGTCGGCAATGGCGTAGACCTGTTTGACCTCGATCTGCTCCTTTTCCGGCGTCTCCTGCGGATTTAAGTCTCCGTACGCCTCGCTCTTGTCCTTAAGCGAGCCGTTGTTTACGGCGTCCATAAGGTCACCGGAGAGATCGCCATCCCACTCGGGAGAAGCCATCTCCGCCTTGTCCATCGCGACTTTTCCGCTTGCCAGCTCGAAAAGCGGCGAGTGGATGAGCGCCAGGCAGACCAGCGCGGCGGCGGAAACGGCCACCAGGGGGCGAAGCCACAGCGGGGCCGGCACGCGGCGCTTTGGCTGTTTTTTAATACCTTCCATTACTTTTGCCGAAAGCTCGGGAGGAACGTCTACGGCAAAGTCCAAGAGAAGTGCACGTGTTTTTTCAAGCGCTTCGTATTCGCGGCGGCAGGTCTCGCACTCGGCAAGGTGCATATCCAAAAGCGAGCCTTTGTCCGCGCCGATCACGCCGTCCAGCTTTTCGTCAAACAGCGCTCTTGCCCCCTCGCAGGTCAGCTTTTCCATAGGGTTCCCTCCTTTCTTTGGCGTCCTTTGTTTTTACAGACGATGATTTTCACAAAAAGTTCCGTGCGGTCAAAAATTCTTTTATGGCCTGCCGCGCGCGGGAAAGACGGCTTTTGACCGTTCCGACCTCAAGGTCAAGGCGTGCGGCGATCTCCTCGTAGGACAGCCCCTCGAACTCACGCAGGACCAGCACCGTCTGCTGATCCTCGCCAAGCGCCAGGATGGCTTTGCGAACGGCCGCTTGCCGTTCCTCTCGGGCAAAGGCCTCCGCCGGGTTGGCGTCCGGCGTGGGGTCGATCACGTCAAGCGCTTGCTCCGTGCCGTCCTTGTCGGTGATGACGAGCGGCAGGGGCGTGCCCTTGGCCTCGCGTCTTTGGTGGTCGATGGCGCAGTTTTTGGCGATGCGGAGGATCCAGGTCGTGGGCGAGCAATCGCCGCGGAAGGAGCGAAGTGTGCGCCACAGCTTCAGGTAGGTCTCCTGCGCGAGATCCAGCGCGTCCTCGCGGTTCCCGACCAGCGAAAAGAGATAACGGTACACGCCGGTCTCGGTCTGCTTTACCAGCGTCTCAAACGCCGTCTGGTCGCCCTTTTTGGCGCGCTCCAAAAGCTCCGAAAGCTCACGCATACCATCACCTCCCATCGATTATTTGAGTTTGTTTAGAATTTCCTTCA
>JAGAUC010000038.1 GCA_017621015.1 Clostridia bacterium
CAGCACCGAGATATAGGTGATGATACCGATCATGATCGAGGACACCACCAGCGAGATGGCCACAAAGGCGATCAGGACGTAGGAAATGACGTCGATGATGATCGAGACCGAGGACATCATAATGCCGACGTAGTCGGTGTAGGTGATGGCGTCCTCCTCGCTTACCGTCTCGTTGTACGCGGTGATCTTGTCAGCCAGCAGCTCTTTGGCGTGGAAATCTATGGGGTAGATGTTAATGGTTGCGGGCGAAGCGAGGTCCGCGTCGCCAAATTGCCTCAGGTTTTCGGCAAGCGTCGAGGAGGAGACGGTGGCGGGCATATAGCCGTCGTACAGCACGCGGAGTGCCGCGTCGTCAAGCGTGGCGCAGTAGGCCTCCAGAGCCACGGCCAGCTTCCCGTTGCGTTGCTCCTCGGTAATGGTGGGGAGAATATAGCGGCGATAGCTGTCCATAGCCTGCTCGGTTACCAGCTCCTCAAGGATGGCGGCAAACTCTGCGTCCTTCAGCGACATAAGATAGGCGGCCACCGTCTCCATCGGGAGCGCGGTGCGCTCGCTGTAGGTCTTGGCGATAAAGCCGACCTGCGTCATCTTGTCGGGAAGAGAGGCGAGCACCTGACCCTTCAGTGCCGCAAGCTCCTCGTCGCTCGGAGTTTCCACGATCTCGGAGAGCTGTTTTTGGATGCTTTCGGCGTATTCGGTCTCCACAAGGCTCTGAATGCTGCTTCGAAGCGCCTCCCGGAGCTCCTCGTCGCTCATAGCCTCAAGATAGGAGGCAAGAAGCTCGCTGTCAACGCCGGCAAAGTTTTCGGCCACAAGTGCCTCCTGCTCCTCGCGTGTGGGGAATTGCGCCATATAGCTATCCACCGTATTCTTCAGATAATCGGCGGGCGGCGAGGAGAGAATGGCCTCGTAGAGCGCAGATTTTGTGGCGTTGTCGGCGTTTTTAACGTATTCCAGGAAGGCGGCCGGCTTTTCGGCCTCGGGGAGATCCAGCTCGCCCGTCAGCGTAAAGGGAAGGCCGGAAAGCACGTCAAAATTCTCATTTTCAGGCGCCTTTTGCGCCTTTATGACCTCGCTCTTTGCGATGCCGTCAAGGATATATTCGGTGAGCGCCTTTGTGTAGCCGATCGAGCCGGTGAGCGTGGCGCTGGTGGCGTCCTCGGAGGGGCGGAGAATGCCGACCACCTTAAGGTCCACGCCACCCGAAGCCACAATGTTCATGGTCTTTTGGTCGCCGCGAATGTCCTCAAACAGGCCGCTCTCGGCGTTTTTCTTGAAGTAATCGGTGGGGAGGATGAGCTTTAAGGTGCGTGCGCAAAGCTCTTTGTAGGGGAAGCGCTCGGCTACCGCCTCAATGGGCTCGCCCAACACCGCGGCGGACATGATCTTGCCCATATCGTCGCGGTCCTTGAGTCCGAGTGTAAAGAGCGTGAGGTCGGTGACCTCGTTGTTTTGGTTGACGATGATGACGATCTCGTCAAAGCGCTCGGGCATTTTTCCGTAAATCAGGTCGTACTGAGAGTGGATCAGCTCATGGACGCCATCGCCGTCCTTGGCGGGCAGCAGCTCGTCCCATACCGTCAGGGGCATTGTGGTCATCATTGTGGGTGCGCCCGAGAAGCCGGCCGAGGCGTAAAGCTCGTCAAACAGCGACATCACGTCGGTGGAGAGATAGTCGCCGTTTTTGTCCTTGGCATAGGTCTCGATGCCAACGTCATAGGAGTATTCGATGGCGCTGACAAGCTCTCCGAGCTCCTCCTCGTTCTGCTCCAGCCAAAGCTTGAAGGCGGCGAGGTTGTTCTCGCGCGTGTCGGCGGTGAGCATGGCGTTCATCATCTCGTAGAGCGCGGGACTGGAGTACACGGCGTCCTTTTCGTGCGTGGTTCCACTTCCGCTGTTGGTCAGCGTGGTGAGCAGGCCCGACATATCCACCTCACTCGCCTGGAGCGAGATGGGGTAGGTGGAAAGCATGTCCTCCTGCACACGGTCGATGTAGTTCTGAATGCCGTTGGAGAGCGACAGGATCAGCGCAATGCCAATGATACCGATGCTTCCCGCAAAGGCGGTCATAAAGGTGCGCCCCTTTTTGGTCAAAAGGTTTTTGAAGGAAAGCGAGAGGGCGGTGAAGAAGGACATGGAGGGGCGGCGGGCACGCTTTTGCTTTTTGCCCGGCGTTGCCTTTTGCTCGGTTTCAGCCAGGTAAGGGTCGCTGTCGTCCTGGATCTTGCCGTCCAGCATGCGAATGATACGCGTGGAGTAGGTCTCGGCAAGGTCGGGGTTATGGGTGACCATAATGACCAGGCGATCCTTCGCAATCTCCTTCAGAATGTCCATGATCTGCACGCTGGTGGCGGTGTCAAGAGCGCCGGTCGGCTAGTCGGCAAGCAGGATCTCCGGCTCGTTGACCAGCGCGCGCGCAATGGCCACTCTCTGCATCTGTCCGCCCGACATCTGGCTGGGCTTTTTGCGAAGCTGATCACCAAGTCCAACGCGCTCCAGCGCCTTTTTGGCGCGCTCGCGGCGCTCCCTCTTGGACACGCCCGAAAGCGTGAGCGCCAGCTCAACGTTGGCCAGAACGCTCTGGTGCGGAATGAGGTTGTAGCTCTGGAACACAAAGCCGATCGAGTGATTGCGGTAGGTGTCCCAGTCGCCGTCGCGGAAGGCCTTGGTGGACTTGCCGTCGATCACAAGGTCACCGCTGTCGTAGCGGTCCAGGCCGCCGATGATATTCAGAAGCGTGGTCTTTCCGCAGCCAGAGGGGCCGAGAATGGAAACAAATTCGTTTCGGCGGAAGTCCATGCTGACGCCGTCCAGCGCGAGAACAGTCTCGCCGCCTGCGGCATATGTCTTTACAATGTTCTTTAAGGTAAGCACGTTTTTTCTCCTAACCCATTTTATGCTATACAGTATACCAGAATAGTTTTATCTTTTTGTGTCCAATCTAAAACATTTTATGGAATTTTATGTTTCAAATTTTGATTTATCGGGGAGAGACGCGCGGGGGAAAACGTGCCTCCGGCGGCCAGCCTTTTAAAAAAGGCTGGGCGAAAACTTTTGCAGAATGGGTCTGCACAAACGATACGTCATTTTGAGCCGCGAGCCTCG
>JAGAUC010000039.1 GCA_017621015.1 Clostridia bacterium
CGGCAATATCCTGCAACCATTTTTCATACATAGCACGCGCGTCCATGGTAGACAGAACGGCGTGACAGGTTAGCTGTCCGTCGCCCGTGTATCCGCGTCTCTCAAGGTGCGGACAGTCGGAGGGGTGGCCCGTGTGCAGGTTGCAAAGCATGGTGTGAAGAAAGGTCTTATAAAGCCAGTTTAGTGTCTCGTTGTCGCACGAGAAGGACGAGGAGATGGGAACGTTCGCGTGAACGACCTTGACCTCGATGGGCTCGGCGTTACCTACCACCTCAAAATAGCGGAAGCCAAACCAGGTGAATTGCGGCTGAACCATGCGCTCCTTGCCGTCGCTGATGACCGAGAAGCGCTGTCTGTGGCAATGCGTGGTATCCAGCTCGCCGTCCTTTGACAGCTCCTCGGAGAAAAAGACGGTGACCGTCTCGCCGCACGCGGCCTTGAGCCTCAGGAGCGGATATCCGACGGTGTTTTCGCCGCAATCGTACAGAGTGCCGCGCGTGCTGCCTCCGATTTTTCTCGGCATAAGGCTGGCAATATGCGCGTCGGGCGGGCAGTCGGTTTTGCAGTATTCTGTTTCAAGAGGAGGGACAAGCTCGGCATTTTCCCATGTGCTGTCATCAAATGCAGGATCAAAGCAATCGGGAACATCGAGATAATTGTGTGCCTCAAACGCGGTGAGATCGTATTCGCTCACATAGCTTTGTCCGATTCGGCAGGACTTGTCCGAGCAAAAATCATATGTGCCGTTTTCCTCAAAAACGGATATGCGCCAGATGGCTTTGGGCATACCGAACACGCGGTGTCGGCAGGTGTACCAGCCACCGCCAAAGTGCAGGGCAATGACATTGTCGCCCTTTTTGACATAATTCCGAATATCAAAGCTCGGTACGTAAACGCGGTGTCCGCTCAGTATCTCGTCCTTTGGGTCACACCCGGCCTCGTAATCGGATGACAAAGGCAAAAACGTGTCGGGATTGATGCAAACGCCGTTGATGTAGCACTTGAAAAAGCCCAGACCCAAAACGGAAAGCGTTACCTGCTTTGGGTTTTGTGCGGCAAAGTGTCCGCGAATTACGAAAAAGGAATCCTTTGTGGCCGAAGCCGATCCGATCCAATTGGCGTTGCCAAAGAAAAGCTCTTGCGTCATAAAGCACCTCGCAAATAAATCTTTTTTTTATTATAATACAAATTTATAAAAAAGTAAATTCAAAAAAAGACACAAAAACTTAGAAAAACGGCACAACGCCCTTGTGCTCAGATCTCCTCGGTCGTTTTATCCGGATTTTGTATTTCCGCTTGCTTTATCGTGAGATGGAAAAAGCGCCCGTACAGGATCATCGAGCAGAGCATGGTAAGTGCGCAGAGGGTTAAAAGAATTTCAGCAAGCGTAGAGGAGATGCCGGGGAGCAAAAAGAGCAGGATCATCGCGGCATAAAGCACCACGGTGTTGACCTTGCCAAACCACCTGGCGCTGTTCATGGTGTTGGTTTTTTTGAGAACGATGAGTCCGTAAATAAACTGAAAGATCTCCTTAACGACAAGGAGAATTACCAAAATGATGGCCCAGGAGTAGCGGATCACCAGGCAGGAAAGCATGGCGATCTGCGTCAGCTTATCGGCCAGCGGATCCAGGAATTTTCCGAAATCCGAGATCATATGAAAGTGTCTGGCAATCCAGCCGTCCACAATGTCGGTGATGGCCGAAAGTGCGATCAGCATAACGGAGAGATAATGAAACCCCTTTACGTAAAGGATCACGATGGCGGGGATCAGCGCAAGGCGAATGAGACTCAGAAGATTGGGGATCGTTAGGATATCCTTTTTTTGAAGCCGACTTTTGATGTTGTCCTTCATAACGGTAGCCCTTCCTTTTCACGTTCAGGTTTTTTTGGATATTTTATCTTTACATTTTGGACAGGTGATCACGATATCGCCGCGTCCCTTGGGGACACGAAGCACAGCGCCGCAGGAGCAACGGAAGTATTTGTGAGTTTTGCGGTCGCGCCATTTGTTTTTTAACAGCTTGAAAAAATCTCGCGGTTTTTTGGTGATCCTTTGATAACGGGCCAGCTCCCTTTGGCGAGCGTAGATATTTCTTGAAAACATACGGAAGGTGGAAAATGCAAGTGCTGTCCATCCAAGCGTGAGTGGGAGCATTCTCCAAGGCGAATGGCCAAAAAGAGCAGATAGCATCCACATCACGATCGATACCCAGAGAAGATTTTTGGTAAGGGCATCGCCGCCGTACCGTCCTCTCATCCATTCAGCAAGCTTCCATTTGATATTGTTCCATCGGTTTGACATAATTAACACACTTTCCCAGGCTTTTCTTTCATTATATCAAGAATTATCTGTTTTAGAATGTCGATACTGTAAATTTTTCATCGAAAGCTTTTAAATTTATTTTAAAAATAACGTGAGAAAAGGCAAAAACTTAAAATATTTTTTTCTTTTCTCTTGACTTTTTAGAGGGCGTATGATATTCTTTTGACAAAGATAAAAGCGCTATTCAAATGAGCGCTATCTTTTTTAAATTCAGGACAAGGATTCGAATATGGGAAAGGATTTGGAGTATGAAATTTTTTCACGTTTACAACGATGATTGCTTTGTCGGACTTGAGAAGAACGGACTGATCAACAAGGATACGGGCTTTAAGATCCAGCACTGCTTCGCGGTGCCGAGTCACCGTCTTTTCAACAATTATGCGGCAAAGGGAACAAGGCTTTACGAACTGATCAAATCGGAGAAGATTCCGTTTTACGTTGACCGAATCGCAGGCGGCATCACCTGGTATCCGTATGAATTTGACAAGGCCCTCATTCACGAGTACCGCGAGATGCTTGGCGACTGGTTTTTGGGCTTTCAGCTTCACGAGAGCGGCTCCAACCGCCGAAAGGCCGAGTGGCCGAGACTCCGTAAGCTCGGCGACGGTCCGTATGACGTAAATGTGCTGGACAAGGAGCTTCTCAGCGACAGCGCAGTAACTCCCGAAGGAAAGTATCTGCATTCTCTGTCGCAGGATAGCATTTATTACTATGCGAACCGCAAGTATGCCGAGACCTATCAGGAATTTCTTGAGGAATTCAAGGAGCTTTTTGAGCGCCGTATGGCCGATACCGACAACAACATCATCCCCTGTGACAGCTACTATCTTGCTACTAAGATGCAGGACGAGGTCGGCATGCGCACCTTTATGCCCGAGGTTGGCTGTCAGATTCCACTTATGCGCGTAGCGGTTGCTTTAGCGCGCGGTATGGCAAAGGCCACGGGCAAGACCTGGGGCACCTACTATGAGTGCTGGCGCACTACGCCCGGCTACGGCTCTACCATGCCATGCTTTAACCTTGATCCGATCAACGAGTGGTATCTCACGCAGGAGACACATCGCGATGACTTTACCACCCACGGACACAACGGTGGCTCCTCGCGTCTGCTCCAGAACCGTATTTACTACTACTCGCTGATGGCGGGTGCACAGTATATGGCCGAGGAGTGGGGACTTAACTGTAGCTACAACGATATGAATACCTTTGAGCTTTCGGAGTACGGTATTGTCAAGAAGAACTTTATTAATAACGCCTTGAACCTCCGCGGTATGGAGGCTAAGGTTCCGTTTGCACTCGTCATCCCCAAGCGCTATGCTTGCTATGAGATCAACCGCCAGATCCTCAATCTGCCGATCGGTGAGAATCGTGGCACGTATATGGAAAGCCCCTTGAACGAGGAAGATACCAAGTACTTTGGTCACATCGAGGATCTCACCAAGCTGTTCTTTGCGTATAACGAGAGAGTGGCAGGGGACAACGAGGATCATGTAATGACCAACACGCGCTTCGGCGACGTGGTGGACATTATCTACGAGGACGCGTCCGACGAGGCGCTTTCCCGCTATGAATACCTGATCGACGCTTCGATCGACGGCGCCTTTACCAAGGCCAAGGCCGATAAGGGCTTCAAGATCCTTGAGAGCGGCGACGTAGCGGCTCTTGAGGCGCTGATGCCCAAGCTGATTGCCGAGACCATGCCTTGCTACGTAGATGCGCTTCATTGGCTGGTTTCCACCGACGAAAACGGCAAGCGCTACCTTTCGATCTTCAACAACGCCGGCAACGAGCGTGACATCAAGGTGGGTGACATCATTCACCACGAGGCCGACCGCACCGTGACCGTGACCTTCAAGGAGGCCACTACACCCGAAAAGCTGGTGGGGGGCGTTAATATGCCCGTAGACATTGAGCGCGTGGACGATAAGACCTTTAAGGTGCACGTTCCCGCAACAAGCTTCGTGATCCTTTCCTTCTAAAAGGAGAAATCCAATGAAATTCTTTCACGTCTATAATGACGATTGTTTCAAGGGGCTTGAAAAGAACGGCCTTATCAACAAGGATACCGGCTTCAAGATCCAGCAGTGCTGGTCGGTGCCCGAGCATCTTCTCTTCAATAAGTTTGCCGCCGAGGGAACACGTCTTTACAACATGATAAAGCAAGAGAAATATCCCTTCTATGTTGACCGCCTTGCGGGCGGTGCCACGTGGTATCC
>JAGAUC010000040.1 GCA_017621015.1 Clostridia bacterium
GACAGTTTGAAGAATTTATAAAAGAGCAGATTTTGCGCCAGGCGAGGAAAAAGGCTGATGGAATATAGGCAATATTCCGAGGCTTTTTGACGAAGAATGGCACAAAATATGCCTTTTATAAACGGCTTTTGATACCTACTGTCACCCTATATTGACAAAAGACCGACCGCCACAGCGCCGACGGCGATGCCCAGCCATTGCCACCATTTCATTTTTTCCTTTAAAACAAAGAAGGAAAAGAGGGTCGTGATGGCGAGTGAGCCCACGGCGATGGAGGGGTAGATGATGCTGGGGGAGAGGGGAAGCGTGGCGAGCATCATGACAAACAGGTTGTAAAAGCCGTTGATCATGCTGGCCGCAAAGGGAATGGCCACCGTTTTGGCGGGGATGCGGTCAAAGCCCTTTTTGCGGCGCACAAGATAGCGGATGAGCGCGCCGATGACGGTGAGCAGCAGACCGAAGAACATCATCTGTCCCTTGTGCTCGCCGTTCCATGCCATTTGCTGGGCGCGCTGGCCGATGGAATAGACAGAGTTACCGGAGAAGAAGATGGCGACCAGAAGAAGCCATTTTTTGCTGATGGGCTTTTGCTCCTTGCCCGTGTGGAGCACCAGCCACAGCGAGATCACGACCAGAACAAGACCGACGACCGCCACCGCTGTGACCTTGACGTCCCAGAAGAAAAAGCCGTAGAGCGAGGAGACCACCAGCGACAGCGAAACAAAGAGCGACACCAGTGAGACCGGGCCGCACTCCATGGCGTCCAGTATCCAAAAGCAGGTGATGTAGCCGAGCGCGATCAGCAGACAGTAGGGAAGCACCGCCGCCTCAAAGGAAAAGTTGAAGGCGTAGTACACGCCCCAAAACAGAAGGATGCCGGTATGTCGGCAGAGATTATACAGGTCGCTCTCGCCGCGCAGGCCCGCGTTTTTTCGCGTATAAAAGCCGGGAAGAACGGTGGAGCCGAGCGAGGAAAAAAAGACCGCAACGACCAAAAGAAGAACTTGCATAACGCCTCCGTGGAGTCAGTGTTTTTTAGACCTAAAAGAGTATAGCACAAAATCCCACCGCGTGCAAGAGGAAAAGAAATTTTTTATTTATATGGAAAAGCCCTTGACAAAGCGGGGCGGTGTGTTATAATGGCTATGAAATCAAGCGATGCGCGGAGGAAACATGAAGATTTTTGAGGGCAACGACCGATTGGCGTACCGAGATCCTACGTGTTATTATCACGGGGGCTTTTTTCATCTTTTTTTCACGGTTTCGGAAAAAGAGGGCGGCTATATGTATAATCGGATCGGCTATGCGCGGAGCGCGGATCTGAAGACATGGTCGTCCATTCGTCTGCTTACCGAGCGTGATCTTACAAAAAATTTCAGCAGCCCCGGCAACGTGCTTGCGCGCGGCGACGGCTTTTGGATCTGCTTTTGCTCCTATCCGATGCCACAGCCCTTTCGGGAGCGGCACTGGGCGACGGGTGACGCAAGGCTTTACACGATGTTCACAAGAGATTTTGAGCACTTTGAGGAGCCAAGGCTGCTTAACCCCAAGAGTCACCTGCCCATCGAGCAAACGGGGCGCATGATCGATCCGTATCTTGTGGAAAAGGACGGGCAGGTCTACGTCTTTTATGATGGAGGCGGTATTTCTTACGCGACCTCGAAGGACGGGCAATCGTGGGCATTTGGCGGACGTGTGCCGGGCGGCGAGCGCTGTGAAAACCCTTGCATTCTTCCGTGGCAGGACAGATACTTGCTTTTGGCCTCGCCCGACAGCGGCATTACTTTTTTTGAGTCAAAGGATCTTTTGCATTGGACACAGACGAGGCGCGAGCCGCTTCGAAGGCCCGAATGGGACTGGGCGGACGGGCGACTCACGGCGGCGTTTGCGCTGGAGCTTCCCGACGGCCTCGAGCACCGTTACGCCGTCTTTTTCCACGGCTCGCGCGACGTGTTTCCCGAAACGCACGGCAACGCCACGCTGGCGCTTGTATTTACCGATGATTTTGAAACCTATTGGGATGAAATTTAACTTTTGCGGCAGGAGGGTGACATCTTGAGGGCAAGGGAAGTCAATATGCTTGAGGGCTCGGTGATGAAGGGGCTGTTTGCCATGGCGCTTCCCATCATCCTGATGAACGTATTTCAGCAGCTCTTTAATGCCATTGATATGTCGGTGCTGGGCAAGTTTGCCAGCGATAACGCCGTGGGTGCGGTGGGGGCGTGTAGCACGCACATTTCGCTGTTCACGGGTCTCGTGGGCGGTCTTGCGACGGGGGCAAACGTTGTGATCTCGCGTTTTCTCGGTCACGGTGACCGGGACAAGGCCGAGCGCGCGGTGGGTACGTCGTTGATCGTCGGTGTGATCGGCGGCTTTGCGCTGTTGGCGGTCGGCGTGCTTTTCGCACGCGGGCTGTTGGTCATCATCGATTGCGACGAGAGCCTTCTTGAGGGCGCGACCCGTTATTTCCGCCTCTATTTCTGCGGTCTTCCCGCCTATATGGTCTACTATTTCGGTGCCGGCATCCTGCGTGCAAGGGGCGAGACGCGTCTGCCGATGATCTATCTGCTGATCGGTGCGGCGGCCAAGGTGGTGCTCAATTTCGCGCTTGTGGCGGGGCTGCATCTGACTGTTGAGGGGGTCGGCTACGCCACCGTTGCGGCCAATCTGATCTCCGCGGTGCTCACCTTCCGTGCGGTGTACCGTATGGAGGGCACGCTTCGCTTCTCTTGGCGTAACGTACGTGTTTTCGGCTACGAGCTGCGGCAGATCTTGCTGACCGGCATTCCCGTGGGTCTGGAGACCGCGCTGTATTCGGTGGCCAATCTTGCCATTGCGGCGGTGGTGAACGGATACGGGCCCGATGCGACCACGGGCTATTCGATCGCTACGCAGTTCAACAACATCGTATACCATGTGTGCGTGGGCTCCAGCTACGCCGTCATGCCCTACGTGGCGCAAAACGTGGGCGCGGGCAACCTCGGACGCGTGCGCGAGACCGTGCGTAAGGCGCTCCTTCTGACCACGGTGCTGGGAGGCTCGTGCGGCTGGCTGTTTGCCATTTTTGCAAGGCCCATATCTTCTCTGATGTCTAAGACCCCTGCGGTGATTGAATTCTCTGCTGACCTGATGGTGCTGATCTCGGGACTTTATTTCCTTTGCGGCATTATGTTTGCCTTGAACGCGGTGCTCCGCGGTCTCGGACGCCCCATCGTGCCTACGATCTCGACGCTGATGTTTATGTTCGCCCTTCGCTTCCTTTGGGTATGGTTTGTCTACCCTCTTTGCCCTACGCCGGTCTTTCTTTATGCCGTGTGGCCGGTGGGCTGGGTGCTGTGCATTCTCACCACGCTTTGCTTCTACTTTCCAACGATGCGGCGAATGGAAAAACGGTATTTGGCCTGACCAAAGCCCGAGGCTATCGCCTCGGGCTTTCAAATTTTGATTTATCGGGGAGAGACGCGCGGGGGAGAAACGTGCCTCCGGCGGCCAGCCTTTTAAAAAAGGCTGGGCGAAAACTTTTGCAGAA
>JAGAUC010000041.1 GCA_017621015.1 Clostridia bacterium
AAGGTTCGTAACCTCGGTAAGAAATCGCTGGAAGAAGTTATTCAGAAGTTGCATTCTCTCGGTCTTGACCTTAAGAAGGAAGACGAATAATTTTGAGAGAACGACAAATCTAAGATTCGCAGAAGGAGGGAAATACAATGCCCGCAAACAGAAAACTTGGCAGAACATCTGCTCATAGAAAAGCTATGCTTCGCGGCCTTGTGACTCTTTTGCTTGAGAACGGTCAGGTAGAGACCACGCTGACCAGAGCAAAGGAAGTTCGTTCGGTCGCTGAAAAGATGATTACGCTTGGCAAGAAGAACACCCTTGCCAGCCGCCGTAGCGCATTTGGATATATCACGAAGAGAGAGGTCGTAACCAAGCTCTTCAACGAGATCGCCCCCAAGTATGAGGGTCGCAACGGTGGATATACCCAGATCTTTAAGATGGGTCCCCGTAGAGGTGACGCCGCAGAGATGGCGATCATCCGCTTGGTTGACGGCGCTGTAAAGGCTGCTGAGGCAACCGAGGAGAAGACTGAGGCGTAAGTTTCGCAAAGCTGAGGGTCGGTGCATAGCACCGACCCTTTTCCTTTGGTCAAAATGTGAACAAAATTTAAACAATGGGACAAGTCCCTTGACAATTTTTAAAAGAGGAGTATAATAAATTTGTATTATTTTTAAGGAGGTAAGGAAGCAATGGCAAGCCTTATGCAGCAATGGAATATGTCTTCCGCTACCTCTGCCCGCACCATGCGTGCGGCTTGTTCTGATGTCTTTTTTGCAGTACGCTTTTTTGCGTACTGCTTTTTTTATTACTTTAGCTATTATTTTCAGGCAAATCAATACCGAAAAGGAATCCGTGCTTATTAAGCAGCATATTTTTATGGATAAAAATGCGGTTTCCTTGGCGGAAATCGCTTTTGTTTTTGATAGGAGAAAAGAAAATGAAGGATCTGGGAACCATAAGAAAAGAAATCAGCGAGATCGATGCGGAGATGGCAAAGCTCTTTGAGCGCCGTATGAATGCCTGCCGCGACGTGGCAGAGTATAAGCGTGAGCATGCGCTGCCCATCTTGGATGCGGCCAGAGAGGCAGAGATCTTGGCCAAGGGAGCGGACAGAATTGAGGAGCCGTCCCTGCGCGAATATTACGCGCAGTTTATGAAGGATGTGATGAAGAATTCGCGCGCGTATCAGACCCGTTTACTTGAGGGAATGAAGGTCGTTTACAGCGGTGTTGAGGGCGCATTCGGTCATATTGCGGCCAAAAAGGCGTTTCCTCAGGCGCAGATCGAGGCATGTGCGGATTTCGGCGCGGCATACCGCGGCGTGGAGGAGGGACTTTATGACTGTGCTGTTCTTCCGATAGAAAATAGCTACGCCGGCGATGTGGGCGACGTGATGGATCTCATGTTCTCGGGTAGCCTTTACGTAAATCAGGTGGTCGAGATCGACGTAAATCATAATCTTCTGGCAAAGCCAGGCGTGTCTCTCGATAAGATCCGCCGGGTGGTCAGCCATCCTCAGGCGCTGGAGCAGTGCGCAGAATTCATCCGTGCAAACGGTTGGGAGACGCTTTCTTACTCCAATACCGCAATGGCGGCGAAATACGTGGCTGAGCAAGACGATGAAACCGTAGCGGCCATTGCCTCGACAGAGACGGCAGAGGTGTTTGGCCTTGAGGTCCTTAGCCGTAACGTGCACTCGGCGCGCAACAATACCACGCGCTTTGTGGTGCTTTCGAGAGCGCAGAGTCTGCCCGCACCCACCGACCGAACGGGTCGGGAGCATTTCATGCTGATGTTCACCACCAAGAACGAAGCGGGTGCTCTTGTGCAACCGCTGAATATTCTGGGTGCCCACAATTTCAATATGAGAAACCTCAGAAGCCGTCCGATGAAGGAGCTGATCTGGAATTACTACTTCTTTGTTGAGGCGGAGGGCAACATCAGCACGCAGAGCGGCCAGGATATGCTTCACGAGCTTTCCGCGGTCTGCGCTCAGATCAAGCTGGTGGGAACCTATCGATAACATTTGGAGGAAACCATGATACTTCCGGTTAAACATAGCGGCGGTGGCTACGATATCGTTCTGGAGCGCGGCGCGCTCGGACATATCGGAGAGTATCTGCCGAGAACGGGCAAGACGCTTGTCGTGACAGACGACGGTGTGCCCCCCGAATACGCACGAACGGTGGCGCAGGCGCTTCCAAAGGCAACGGTCCTTACCTTGCCGATGGGAGAGGCCAGTAAAAATTTAGATAACTTCCGTCTTTTGCTCTCGCGGATGCTGGAGCTGGATTTTCACCGAAGTGATGCTGTGATCGCCGTTGGCGGCGGTGTGGTCGGTGACCTTTCGGGCTTTGCTGCCTCGGCCTATATGCGCGGCATTGATTTTTATAACATTCCGACAACGCTGCTCTCACAGGTCGATTCCTCGATTGGTGGCAAGGTGGCGGTGGATATGGACGGCGTCAAGAACGTGGTGGGTGCTTTTTATCAGCCAACGCGCGTGATCATTGACCCGAACGTGCTTTCCACATTGGATGGGCGCCAGCGGCTTGCCGGTCTTGCCGAGGCCATCAAAATGGCGGCCACCTCGGATAAGTCGCTGTTTGAAACCATTGAGCGCGGCGATGCGCTCGGGGGCGATCTTGAGAAGGTCATTGAGGGAGCCCTTCGCATCAAGCGCGACGTTGTCGAGCGCGATACCAAGGAGCAGAGCCTCAGGCGCGTTCTCAACTTCGGACATACGGTCGGACACGCCATCGAGAGCGAAAAGCAGGGAGCATGGCTCCACGGCGAATGCGTAGCGGTGGGTATGCTTCCGCTTTGCGCGCCGTCGGTACGAGCAAGGCTGGCGGCGGTTCTCGGAGCATACGGTCTGCCGACGTCGGTAACGTGCGACAAAAAGGCACTTACGGATTTTATCCGACACGATAAAAAGGCATCGGCAGGCGGTGTGACCGTCGTGTATGTGGGGGAGATCGGAAGCTTTGAATTCCGGAAGCTGACCCTTGACGAGATCGAAGCATATATGGAGGCAGGCTTATGAAAAATACGTTTGGAAATAGCTTGACTCTTACCCTTTTTGGGGAGAGCCACGGCCCTGCAATCGGTGCTGTACTGGACGGACTGCCCGGCGGTGTGCCGGTCGACACCGATATCATGGCATCGCTTTTGGCCAAGCGCCGTCCTTCCTCGGCCATCGATACCGGCCGACGTGAGGCGGACGAATTTCAGATCGTGAGCGGTGTGTTTGAGGGCAAAACGACGGGGACGCCGCTTTGCATCCTCATTCCCAACGAGGACAAGCACAGCGCGGATTACCGAAATCTCTACGGCAAGGCAAGACCGTCTCACGCCGATTATGCCGCGTTTTGTAAATATCACGGCTTTGAGGATTACCGCGGCGGCGGACATTTTTCGGGTCGCATCACGGCGGCACTTGTGGCGGCCGGCGGCATTCTGCTCCCGATGCTGGGGGGACTTGGCATTACGCTGGGCACGCACATCAAGAGCTGTGCGGGTGTCGCGGATCGCGATTTTGAGGATATTCAAAAGGATATCGATGCCTTGAATGCCAGCGATTTTCCCGTTCTTGACAATCAAAGGATCGCCGAGATGACGGCGGAGATCCTTCGTGCCAAGTCCGAGCTTGACAGCGTGGGCGGTGTTGCCGAAACGGCGGTGCTGGGTATGCCCGCAGGTGTTGGCGAGCCCTGGTTCGACAGCGTGGAGGGCTTGCTTTCGCACGCACTGTTTTCGCTGGGCGGCGTGAAGGGCATTGAGTTCGGTAGCGGTTTTTCGATGGCGGACAGCCGCGGAAGTATTTGCAACGACGCGTTCCGTATGCACAAGGACCGAGTTGTAAGCGAGACCAATCACAACGGCGGCATCAACGGCGGCATCACCAACGGAATGCCTTTGGTGTTCCGCTGCGCGGTCAAGCCCACGCCCTCGATCGCCCGTATGCAGAACACGGTGGATTTTCTGAATAAGGAAAACGTGACCCTGGAAATTATGGGACGGCACGATCCCGCGATCGTGCGTCGCATTTGTCCGGTGATCAGCAGCGTGACGGCGCTAGTGCTTTGCGATCTGCTTTGTACGCGCTACGGTACGGATATTTTCTTGAAGGGAAGGGGTGCGCTTTAAAGCGCAGGACATACAATGAAGCTTTTGGTAATCAACGGCCCCAATTTGAATATGCTGGGTATTCGCGAGCCGGACATTTACGGCAAGAGCACGTATGCCGATCTTATGGCTATGATCGATGCGCACGCCAAAAAACTTGGCGTGCAGATCGAGTGCTTTCAGTCCAATCACGAGGGCGCGATCGTCGATAGGCTCCAGGCGGCATATTTTGAAGGAGTAGATGGCATTGTCATCAACCCGGCGGCGTATACGCACACCAGCGTAGCCATTGCCGATGCGCTCAAGGCCATCAAGATCCCCACGGTGGAGGTCCACATCTCCAAGGTAGACGAGAGGGAGGCCTTCCGCCGCGTAAGCTACGTGCGCGACATTGCTGTCGCCACCATCAGCGGCAAGGGCTTTGCGGGCTATCTTGAGGCAATGGAAGTTTTGGTGAAAAAGGACTATGAGAGTTGAGATAAAAAAGGGAAGGGCGAGCGGCAGCTTGCGCGTGCCGCCCTCCAAAAGCTGTGCGCATCGGTTGGTGCTTGGTGCGGCGCTTGCCGACGGGACAAGCACGCTTGGCAACGTGGCGCTCAGCGAGGACATTTTGGCCACGCTTGATTGTGTCAAGGCGCTTGGTGCGACGGTGGAACATGAAAACGGAGCACTGAGGATTGGCGGATGCGGTGCATCCTGCTTGGCCCAAAAGGAGTCGCTTCCAAGGCTTGCGTGCCGCGAAAGTGGGAGCACGCTCCGTTTCTTGATCCCAACTGCTATGCTTGGCGGCGGGGGTGTCTTTTGCGGTACAGAGCGGCTGATCGCACGTGGCATCGGCATTTATGAGGAGCTTTTTGCCCCTCTGGCGGACATTCAAAAGGGACAGAAGGAGATCGACATTCGCGGTCGACTTTCGGCGGGCCGGTACCGCTTGGCGGGTAACGTCAGCAGTCAGTTTATCACCGGTCTTTTGTTTGCGCTTCCGCTCCTTGAGGGAGACAGCACGCTGGAGATCCTGCCGCCCTTTGAAAGCCGCGGCTATGTGGATCTGACGCTGGATATTCTCGGGCGCTTTGGCATTGAGATCCGGCAAAGGAGCGAGCTTTGCTTTGCCATATCGGGCGGTCAGCGATATACGCCGATCCAAGGCGAGGTGGAGGGAGACTACTCCCAGGCGGCCTTCTTTTACGGCCTCAATTTCCTTGGCGGTGATGTGCGGCTGACGGGCTTGAATCCCGATAGCCTTCAGGGAGACCGCGTGTGCCTGGAGCTGTTTGAAAACATGAAGAAGGGCTATATGGAGGCCGACCTTTCAGATTGTCCCGATCTGGCTCCCATTCTGTTTGCCATGGCGGCAAGCGGGGGGAACGGGGCACGCTTTACGGGCACGCGCCGCCTGGCCATCAAGGAAAGCAATCGCGCCGAGGTGATGGCAAAGGAGCTTGCTAAATTTGGCGTGGATATCAAGGTTTTTGAAAATAAGGTGGAGATCGGCAAACGCGTACTGCATACGCCGTCCGCTCCACTTTGCGGCAATAACGACCACCGCATCGTGATGGCACTTTCGGTGCTCGCCACGCGCTTTGGCGCACAGATCGAGGGTGCTGAGGCCATTGCCAAGAGCTATCCTTCGTTTTTTGAGGATATGCGGGGTCTTGGTTTGGAGATATGGGAACATGATACTTGACCGAAAAAAGAAGATTTTAGTGGTGGGACTGGGGCTCATCGGCGGAAGCTACGCTGCGGCGCTCAGCGCCGGGGGCTATGAGGTGGGCGGCATCGACGCCTCGCCCGAGGCCATCGCTTGCGCGAAAGCGCGCGGCTTTATTGCTCACGGGCAGAGTGAGGTGACGACGGAATATGTTGGGGATTTTGACATTCTCGTGTTCGCGCTTTACCCCCATGTTCTGCTTGCGTGGATCGAGGAATACGCCTCCTTTATCAAGTCGGGAGCACTTGTGACCGACGTGACGGGTGTCAAGACCGGTGTGGTCGATCGTGTGCAGGAGCTTCTCGGAGCGCGTGCCGAATTTGTCGGTGCGCACCCGATGGCGGGTCGCGAGGTCAGCGGTGTGCAAAATGCCGATCACGCACTTTTTCACGGGGCCAACTACATTGTAACACCGACGGACAAAAATACCGAGCAGGGCATTTTGCTTTGCGAGGAGCTTGGCAGGGCCATCGGCTCCGGTTCGGTCAGCCGACTCTCCCCCGGGGAGCACGACGAAATGATCGGTTTCCTTTCCCAGCTTACGCATTGCATCGCCGTGTCGCTTATGACCTGCAAGGAATCGCGTCAGCTGGTGGACTATACAGGTGACTCCTTCCGCGACCTGACGCGGATCGCTAAGATCAACGAAAAGATGTGGAGTGAGCTGTTTCTGCTCAACCGCAAGGAGCTTCTCTCACAAATGGACCTGTTTTTGGAGCGCTTTAGCGAGCTGAGAGAGGCGCTTGCCGCCGGGGACCGCGAGACCATGATGCAAATGATGCGGCTTTCGACCGAGCGTAGAAAATATTTTGACAAACAATAAAGGATATAAAACAGAAAAGGAAGTGAATGCTTTATGAATATGGATTTCAAACTTAAGCTCCCCGAGCCGCGGGAGGTTATGGATATGTATCCGGTAACGGCGGAGATGAAGGCACAAAAGCAGAAGAATGACGAGGAGATCCGCAAGGTGTTTACGGGACTGAGCGACAAATTTTTGCTGATCATCGGCCCTTGCTCGGCTGACCGCGAGGATGCGGTGCTGGATTATATTTCCCGTCTCCGCACGGTGCAGGAAAAGGTAAAGGACAAAATTGTCATCATTCCGCGTATTTATACCAACAAGCCGCGTACTACGGGTGCGGGCTACAAGGGAATGCTTCATCAGAGCGACCCCAATGCGTCGCCCAATATGCTTCGCGGACTGATGGCCATTCGCCGTCTGCACGTAAAGGCTCTCTCAGAAACCGGCTTTTCCAGCGCGGACGAGATGCTGTACCCCGAAAATCACCGATATCTTGCCGATCTTTTGTCCTACGTGGCGATTGGCGCGCGCTCGGTGGAAAACCAGCAGCATCGTCTGACGGCCAGCGGACTGGATCTTCCTGTCGGTATGAAAAATCCGACAAGCGGCGATCTTTCGGTTATGGTAAACGCCATCAAGGCGGCACAGCAGGGTCACGTGTTCAGCTACGGTGGATATGAGGTGGAGAGCCACGGAAATCCGCTGACACATGCGGTGCTTCGCGGCTGGGTGAACAGCCACGGACAGACCTTCCCGAATTACCACTACGAGGATCTGAGCCGCCTGTGTGACATCTATGCGGAAAGCGGACTTGCCGATCCTGCCGTGATCGTGGACACCAACCACTCCAATTCGGGCAAAAAGTGGCTGGAGCAGATCCGTATTTCCAAGGAGATCCTCCACAGCACCCGCCATTCGGCGGACATTCACCGTCTGGTCAAGGGCCTGATGATCGAGTCCTACATTGAGGACGGCTGTCAGAAGGCCGAGGAGGGCATCTACGGCAAGTCAATCACCGATCCTTGCCTTGGCTGGGAAAAGACCGAAAAGCTGATTCTGGAGATTGCCGATCTCAGGGCATAAGAATATGGAGAATTTACAAAAGATAAACAAGGAAACCTACGCGGACGACGTGCTTCGTCTGGCGCTTGACGTGGGCGAGGGGATGCTCAAAAACGGCGGCGAGATCAGCCGTGTTGAGGATACCATCGAGCGCATCTGCCACGCCTACGGCGCGGTTCACGTTGAGGTATTTGCCATTATTTCCCTCATTTCCGCATCGGTGCGTATGGAGGACGATACGTATTCCTCGCAGATCCGCCGTGTCAAGAGCACAGGTATGAATTTTGCGCTTCTGGAGGAGCTCAACGGTCTCTCGCGTGAGGTCTGCCATGACGTGCCGAGTCTGGAGTATTTTGATGAGAGGCTTCACGCACTCAAGAATAAGAAATACGGCTCCCATGCGCTTTCGATGTTCGCGTGGATGCTGGCCGCGGCCAGCTTTGCCGTCTTTTTTGGCGGCGGCATTTGGGAGTGCCTTTGGGCAGCGATCGCGGGTGTGGCGATGTTCTGTATCGATACCTACGCGCCAAGACGTGTCAACACCATAGCCAAAAACGTCATGTCCGCCTTTGTGGCTACGCTTTTGGCGGCGGCCTCGACATTTATTCACGGTGGCGAGGGTAGCGTGATCATTATGGGCTCGCTGATGCTTTTGGTGCCGGGGGTGGCCATCGGTACGGCCATGCGCGACATTTTCTGCGGTGAGCTTTTGGGCGGTATGCTCAAGCTTTTGCAGGCCTGCCTGGCGGCTCTCATGCTTGCCTTCGGCTACATTTTGGCCGCAACCCTGATGGGAGGTGGCGCGATATGAATTTCTTTACCGTGCAGCTTTTGGTGCGTCTTATCACCTCGGCCGCAGGCTCGTGCGCCTTTGCACTGATCTTCAAGACCCACAGACGGCATCTTTTTCGAATCGGCCTTGCGGGGCTTATCACCTATTTTATTTATCATACGGTTCTTTATCTTGGCGGTGGATTTTTTGTTGCGTCCTTTGCCTCCACGCTGTTTGCGGCGGCATTTGGCGAAGTGTGTGCGCGGCTTTTCCGCGCACCGGCTCTGATCTACAATCTGACCGCACTCATCCCGATCGTGCCGGGCGGCGAGGCGTATTACACCATGCGCTACCTCTTGGAGCGCGATATGCTAAGGGCCAACGAAAAGCTTTTGGCAACGGTCGGTGTGGCACTGGGTATCGCGGGCGGCATCGTTTTGGTCTCGCTCGTGGTGGGCGTGATCGGTGACCGCATCGCGCAAAAGCATGGAGGAGATCACGGTGGCAAGCATTAAGAAGATATTGGATTTTTCTGCACCCGAATTGGATATCTTTGTTCGGCTGACGGGCGCTCAGCTTCGCTCGCGCCTTGAGCCCGAAAAGGGCATCTTCATTGCCGAAAGTCCCACGGTGATCGAGGTGGCGCTGGCCTCGGGGCTTGTCCCCGTGGCGCTTCTGACCGACGAGCGGCTTCTCGGAACTCTGGAGAAAACCATTGAAAAATGTGGCGACATTCCGATCTACTGTGCTGAAAAATCGGTGCTGGAGCAGCTTACGGGCTTTGCTCTGACACGGGGGGCGCTCTGCGCGATGAAGCGTCCCGAGCCAAGGAGCGCCGAGGAGCTGCTTTGCGGCGCACACCGCGTGGCGGTGCTTGAGGAGATCGCCGATTCCACCAACATCGGGGCGCTGTTCCGCTCGGCGGCGGCACTCGGGATGGACGCGGTGCTGGTCACGCCGACCTGCTGTGACCCGCTTTGCCGACGCGCGGTGCGCGTGAGCATGGGCACGGTCTTTCAGGTGCCGTGGACGCGCATTGGTGAAACGCCGGCGGACTGGCCCGAGAAGGGCATCGACCTGCTTCATTCCTTTGGCTTCAAAACCGCGGCTATGGCACTTTCCGACCAATCGGTGAGCATTGACGACAAGCGGCTTATGGCAGAGGACAAGCTGGCCATCGTCCTGGGTACCGAAGGGGACGGCCTTTCCAAAAGCACCATTGCCGGCTGTGATTACACGGTCAAGATCCCGATGTATCACGGCGTGGACTCGCTCAACGTGGCGGCGGCAGGTGCAGTTGCCTTTTGGCAGCTTTCAAAAAGAAAATAGAAAACAAGCATTACGGTTTTTTCACTCTCATAGGATAGGATATACGATCGGGGAGGGTGAATATGAAAAACGTAATGCTTGTTTTTGGTACACGGCCGGAGGCCATCAAGATGTGTCCGCTTGTGCGGGAGCTACGGGGGCGCGAGGGAATGCGCACGGTGGTTTGCGTGACCGGTCAGCACCGCCGGATGCTGGATTCGGTGCTTGGTGCCTTTGGCGTGGTATCGGATTACGATCTGAATATTATGAAGGAGCGGCAAAGCCTTTTTGACATTACCACCGGCGTTTTAAACGGAATGTGTGAGGTGCTACGGAGGGAAAGGCCCGACGCGGTTTTGGTGCACGGTGACACCTCCAGCGCGTTTGCCGCGGCACTTGCTTGCTTTTATGAGGGGAGTCCTGTGGGGCACGTGGAGGCGGGGCTTCGTACACACAACGTGTGGCGTCCGTATCCCGAGGAGTTTAACCGCCTGGCGGTGGGGCTTGTGGCGCGATATCATTTTGCGCCCACAAGGGAGGCCGCGCAAAATCTGCTGGGAGAGGGAAAGGACCCGAGCTCGGTCTACGTGACGGGTAACACCGCCATTGACGCGTTGCGCTTTACCGTAAAAAGGGAGTACGCTCACGAGGAGCTTACGTGGGCGAGGGGAAGCCGCCTGATCCTGATCACGGCGCACCGCCGCGAAAATCTGGGCGAGCCGATGCGAGGGATGCTTCGCGCGATTCGCCGCGTGACCGAGGAGTATCCCGATGTCAAAGCCATTTATCCCGTCCATATGAATCCCACCGTACGGGAGATCGCAAACGGCGAGCTTTCGGGCTGTGAGCGCATTCACCTTACCGAGCCGCTTGACGTGCTTGATTTTCACAATTTTCTTGCCCGCAGCCATTTAGTGCTTACGGACAGCGGCGGCATTCAGGAGGAGGCGCCCGCGCTCGGAAAGCCGGTGCTGGTCATGCGACGGGAGACCGAGCGCCCGGAGGGCGTACGAGCCGGCACGCTCCGCCTGGTCGGCACCGAAGAGGAGAGCATTTACGAGAATTTCAAGCAGCTTTTGGAGGACCGGGAGGCCTACGAGGCTATGGCAAAGGCCACAAACCCGTACGGCGACGGCTTTGCCTGCCGCCGCATCGCGGACATTTTGCAAGCAGAATAAAAAACGCCCTCCGCTTGTGCGGAGGGCGTTGGCACCCCTGGCGGGAATCAGAGCCTATAACTACCCCTTAGGAGTTTTCAGAAGTGTTCGTGTCTATCTTCGTTTGGGTGATTTTCTTGTAAAACAAGCGTAAAATCCACCGAAAAGATAGATTTTACGCTTGGTAGGTTGTGTATTTGTGAGTGTTTTCTGTGGTGCTTTGTATCGTGTGGGTGTACAATAGGTGTACACAGCAAAATCATCGATTTCAGATTTCAGTTACATATGAATCGCTATAATCATTAGGATACCTACAAACCATTTTCATTAAATATTCATGCTTTTGGTAGTATTTATCCTTGCAACTCATAGTGGCATACAATACAACTTCCCCCTTTTCGTTACTGGCAGGGGACTTTAGATTTAACTCTATATTTTTTTGCGGATTTATGACGGGAGATGCATATGTATCTTGTGATTCCCAAATTGTTTTTGAACCAGCTTTAATTTTTATATCGTATACATCAACATCATAAGCTATATTATTAGAAACATTATTTATAGAAATCCTTAAACTACCACAAAAGCCACTAGCACCCAAATTTCTCATATAGAATTTAGGCATGTTTTCAATACGCTCTTGTTCCTCTAAAATTGCAGCTTTTTTATCAGCTTCAGCCTTGATTATGTGGTTTTGATACAATGCCAATGCTCCTAAAACAACTGTACCCATGAAAGAAAGTACCGCACCATAGTATCCTAAAAACTCACCCGCCGACCATTCCGCTTGCAATATTTCTGCTTTAATGTTTACTTTGAAAAGCAGATGAATGAGAAATGGAACACCAAACAATGCAACACTTATAATCACACATACAATTACAAATAAAATCCTATGCTTTTTTATCCAATCTAACATGCTTTCCTCTATACAACAACTCCCAAAAATTTAATGCTAATTACAAGCCTAAAATTTGTTTTTTCTTAGCGTTAAATTCTTCTTCGGTTATAATTCCTTCATCAAGCAATTTCTTCAATTCTCTCAAATCTTTCAGTTCCGGGTCGATAGAAGTTGACTTACCACTTGTGCTATAAGATTTGGGGCTTGACGAAAGCTGCCCATTGTTGACTATTTTAATCAATTCTAAAATCACTAAAATTGTTAAGACATCAATCGTTAATAATGAATGGCATTTTGCACCTTCATAAATTTGAAACCCGTCGCAATGATTTTCAATTTGAGTTATTTTTGAGAATGGAATGTCAAAGCCATATTTAGGTGCAAGCAGTACAATTCTAAAATTTGTGATAAATAATGTTCCGTCAAAGTATTCTCCAATATTTTCTCTGATAACTTGCGAATCTCCACCGCCAGTTCTTACATACACACCTTTTGCAACACGAAAACTCACACCAGCCCCGCTACTTTTACGTCCTGTAACAACATTCTTTTCATGGTATGCGGTTGCCTCATCTTTATAATAGCAAACCTCCCCTGCTTGAAGAGCGATTTGCGGATTTTTAAGCGTTAGAAGATGTAATTTTTCCGATTGTGTTATGTTATCATCAAGCAAAATAGGGTTGGTTATTTGTTTTGTTACACCACAGTATCTTTTCAACTGAGTTAACGTATATTGATTTAACTTCCAAAAAGTAATTCCGTTTTTAGATAAAATCCCCGTACAGTTACGACAAACATAGCCACCAAATGCTTTTGGATGAACCGTGCTTTTGATTTCTCTTTCGCAGATAATACAATGCGATGTATTTGACGTATGCGAAGGCTCCATACTACTTTGTTTTGCGTGCTGTTTTACTTTAGGAACTCTTTTGCCGCAGTAAATACTTCCCAAAACAGATAGAGCAGTGAAAACCATACCACAAATCCACATAGATGGTATTGTTTCAACAATTCCCATAATCAGCAAAAGTAAGCCTATTAGTCCCACCAATACTGCAATAATTAAGCCTATAATAGAGAATATCTTTTTTAACATAATTGTCATTATTTCCTTTCAAAGTGAATATGTATAATAATTGTACCATAAAACTCTAAATAATTCAATGTATTTCGACACAAAAGTACATTAAAATCATATTTTAGGGAACAGGATAAGCGTAGGGTACAAATTGCCGTCACACGCCAAATTTTCACCCTCTCCGAGAGTTTCGCAAAGTGGGATACCCACCTTGCGAGAACGAAAAAAGCACGCCTTTCAGCGTGCTTGGCACCCGCAACGGGAATCGAACCCATAACTACCCCTTAGGAGGGGGTTATTATATCCATTTAACTATGCAGGCGAATATTCGGTTGTTTGGCTACAAAAGCCGACTGTGATATTGTATCACAGTCGGCTTTAAAAATCAAGAGGGTTTTACAAATTAAAGCGAATCGATAATGGCCTTCAGCTCATCGAAGTGCTCCCAGGTCTCCTGTGCCAAGCGGAACTGCGTACGGCAACGAACAAGGTTGTGCTCGGGATATGCCGTAGCAAAGTACACGTCACCGGCGATGTAGTCAGCCAGAAAGCGCATGCCACACTCCATCATCATAAGGTATCCGCTGTAGGGAAGAAGCTCCTTCTCGGCGGGTGTGATGCTGTGCTTTACTGCGCCATAGAAGCCCTCGGCGTACGCCTTGAAGAGCGAGACCGAGAAATGTACCTTGTCCAGATCCTTCTCATCCTCCGCGGCGGTCGATGCGCCAAAGCGGATGGAGTCACCGAAATCATACAGCATCGAGCCGGGCATTACGGTGTCAAGGTCAATGATGGCGCGAGCCTCGCCGGTCTTAGCGTCCATCAGGATGTTGTTGAGCTTGGTATCGTTGTGCGTTACGCGAAGCGGAATACTGCCGTCGGCAAGACCCTTTGTAACCTTATCGAGGGTATCCTTACGGGAAAGCACAAAGTCGATCTCGGGCTTGCAGGTGTCGGCTCTGCCGCTGGCATTGGCCGCGAGTGCCGCCTCAAAATCGCGGAAGCGCTTGGGGGTATCGTGGAACTTGGCAATGGTCTCGTGAAGTACAGAAGCGTCAAAGTCGGCAAGCGTGTTCTGGAACTCGCCAAACGCGCGACCGGCATTGCGGAAGACCTGCTCGTCGGTAATGGTCTGGTAATATACGGTGTTTTCAATGAAGTCATATACGCGGAAGTATTCCTCATCCTGATGCAAGAGATTGCCTCCTGTCTTCAGCGGAACCAGACGAAGCGTTTCCACGCCACGTGCATCCAGAAAGTCGGTAACGTTCTCTATGTTCTGCATCAGCTTTTCGGGCTCGGGGAAGACAAAGCGGTTGATCTTCTGAAGAATGTAATTTTTCTTTGTAGTCTTCACCAGATGGGTGACACCGATGTGACCGTCACCGTACGGCTCGTTGTAAAAAATGTCTCCCTCCAACGCGAACTGCTCAGCAGCAACCTGAAAAATGTCCTTCATTTGTAAGTACTCCTTTTGTCAACATAATTCAACATTTCTATTTTAGCACGATTTTCGAGGGTTGTCAAGCCACAAAAGCCAATAACTACATAAAATAAATATATAGATTCGATTTTTTTCGGCTTTTTGCACAATGTGGCGCTCCTGTGAGAATGGCTGATGTCTTTTGCGGAGGAAAACAGAGCGGCCAAAATCTTTTTCAGGAAAATACACAACCCCTATTGACATTTATTATAAAACGAACTATAATAAAAGTAAAGTCGAAAACGGACAATATTTCTTTGAAAATGGGTAAATTATGAAAAAAGAAGTTCATCGCTGGAAAAAAGTTCCCCTCAATGGCGGAATCGAACCCATTAGCTTGATCACTGCCTTCACCTCACGCTACACCGAGGAATACCGTTATGCGGGGGAGATGCACGACTTCTGGGAGATCGTGCTGGTGCGCCAAGGGTCACTTTGGGTTGCCGAGGAGCAAAAGATCCAGAACCTGAAAAAGAATATGTTTATCGTCCACAAGCCTATGGCGTTTCACCGACTTTGGTGTCTCTCGGAGGGCTTGGTGGAATTCAAGATCCTTACCTTTGAGGCTACGGGAAGTATGCTGAAAAGCTGGAGGGCCTTTCGGGAAGCTGTCCGTGGCAGTTGGCCGACCGCTTGGCGCAGACCATCGATATTGCGCGCTCTTTTTTGCGCGGAGAGGGGGATCCGGAGGAGCTTCGCTCGCGGATCAAGACGCGTCTGGCCTCGATCTTGTGCGAGCTGATCGAATTTCAAAGCAACGAGGAGGATACCTCTGAGGTTTCCGATGTCTCTCGTATTTTGACGACCATTGACGAGCATTATCTGGAAGGGCTGACTATGGAGAAGCTGGCGCAGTATTGCCGCATGAGCGAGAGCAAGATCAAAAAGGAATTTCACAGCATTTATGACGGCGGCGTAATGAAATACATTTGCCGTCTCAAGATGCGTGATGCGGCCGCCATGATCGAAAAGGGAATGAGTGCCGATCAGATCTGTGGGGAACTCGGCATGAACGATAAGAACTATTTTTCCTTTGTCTTCAAGCGTGAGATCGGTATGACGCCGAGCGAATTCCGCAAGCTTCACGGCCCGAAGGAGGAATAAAAAATCAAAAAGCCCTTGACAACAAGGGCAAGATATGATATGATAGATCTATCAATGTTGACGGGAATAAGTAGCGGTTTTCAAGCTCCCTCAGAGAGGTGTCGGGCGGTGCAAGACATCGGAGAATAGGCCGTGAAGCTCTCCCCGAGTTCCGCTCCAATCGGCGGTGGTGCGCCCATTATCGCGCGGAGATGCCAAAGGCATCCCATAAAGGC
>JAGAUC010000042.1 GCA_017621015.1 Clostridia bacterium
CAAATTCACCAAAAAGAGCAACCTTTTTTGGTGAATTTGACATCGTGCCGTTCAAAGTCGGCTCTTGATCTCGTCGGCAAAGCGGCTGATGTTTTCGGGAATCAGGGCGGGCAGCGGAATGTCCTCCTTTTTGTCCTCACTCCGGTTGTTGGCGCGAATAAAGTGAAGCACTATGCGCATGATCAGCTTATCCATTCCCTTTTGCCTCTCCAGGCGGATCTCGCCACCAAAGCACATGGCCGAGGCCGCCCCCTGCCAAAGCTCCTCGTCGAAATTGGATTTGAAATAGTCAAGCGCCTTATCGGTGAAGTTACAGCAAAGATAGAGTCCGAAGGGCCTTGCCAAAATCGCCTCGCGATTTTTTTGGAGAAACGCCGCCGCGTCCTTGGCGATCTTGCCCGCGCGCACGTAGCTTCCCACCACGATCACGTCGTAGTCCTCCACGTGTGGCGACTCGGCCATAAGATCGGCGTAGCTTACGTTATGCGCCGAAAAATGTCCGCCAAGCATCTTGGCGGCGTCCTCTGTGGTTCCGGACTTACTGGCATAAGCAATCAAAATGTTCATATTCCCATGTATGGGGGCTATCCTTCGATAGCCCCCTTCTCTTTCCTTTAATTTTCGGGCGAAATGAGACCATAGTCCCCGTCCTTGCGCTTGTAGACCACGCAAACCTCCTCGGTCTCGGCATCCTTGAACACGAAGAAGGTGTGATCCAGCAGATTCATCTGCAAAATGGCCTCGTCCACCGACATCGGCTTGTAGGTAAAGGTCTTGTGGCGGATGTGGAACTCGGGCTCCTCCTCAAAGTCACCGCCCGTCTCGTACGGAAGCTCGAACGCCTCCTCACGCAGGCGCTTGGAAAGGCGCGTTTTGTTCTTGCGGATCTGGCGTTCTATCATATCGATCGAGCGATCCAGCGCGTTCTGGAAGGTTTCGTCCTCCACCTCACAGCGGAAGAGCGTGTTCGCCGCCGAGATCGTCACCTCAAGATTTTCCTTGTTGCGCTTACGGCTGAAGGTGACCGTTGCCTCACCCTCCCTTTGAAAGTACTTGTCAAGCTTCTCGAGCTTTTCAAAAACAAGCTCCTTGAGACTCTCACGAACGGTCATTTGCCTGGCGTTGATGGTAACTTTCATATTTTTCCCTCCCTGAGCTTCAAAAAAGAGTGGTTGGCTCTTTTCTGTGTTTTTATTATATCACATTTGTTCCTTTTTGTAAACAGTATTGCATATTAATTTTCTTTTTCTTCATTTTTTGTGCATTTTAACCAACAAAAAGAAAAGAAAATCTGACAAAGCAATTGACAGATTTAAAATAATTTGATAAAATAAAGATGTATCGTTTTCTTTTTTCGGAGGCCCGATTATGAACGCTGAAATTCAAAGACTTCACGATCTTCGCGCGACGCTCACAAGGCACGCGAGACTTTATTATGTATACGATTCCCCCGAGATCTCGGACTATGAATACGACAAGCTTTACGCCGAGCTCAAGGCGCTTGAGAAAAAGCATCCCGAGGACTTTGACCCCACCTCCCCCACACAGCGTGTCGGCGGAGCACCGCTGGACAAGTTTGAAAAGGTGGTGCACAGCGTCCGCATGGACTCGCTGGCCGACGTCTTTTCGTTTGAGGAGGTTGAAGAGTTTGCCGCCTCGATGCAGGCGCTTGTGGACGCCCCCTTTTTTTCGGTCGAGCCCAAGATCGACGGGCTTTCGGTCTCTCTGATCTATGAGGACGGCATTTTCGTAAAGGGTGCTACGCGCGGTGACGGTGCGGTGGGCGAGGATGTAACGCAGAACCTGCGTACCGTCGGTGCCGTCCCTCTGAAGCTAACCGAGCCGCTGACCCTGACGGTAAGGGGCGAGGTCTATATGCCGCGCGCCTCCTTTGAAAAGCTCAACCTTGCGCGCGAGGCACAGGGGCTTTCGCTGTTTGCCAATCCCCGAAACGCTGCGGCGGGCTCGCTTCGTCAGCTGGACTCTAAGATCACCGCCGAGAGAGGGCTTTCTATCTTTGTTTTCAATTTGCAAAGCGGGGAGCTTTACGCCGACCGCGAAAACCCCACCTCGCATACCGAAACGCTGGCTCGTCTACGCGAGCTGGGATTTACTACACTTAAAGATACCGCGTGCACCGAGAGTACGGAGCGCATTCTTTCGCACATCGAGCTGCTCGGCCAAAAGCGCGACGACCTGCCCTACGACATCGACGGCGTGGTCATCAAGCTGGATACGCTTACCGACCGCGTGACCGTTGGCGAGGGTACCAACACGCCCAAGTGGGCGGTGGCCTACAAATTCCCGCCCGAGCAAAAGCAGACAAGGCTCATCGACGTGGAAATTGCCGTCGGCCGAACCGGCGTGCTGACGCCGACCGCCATTCTCGAGCCCGTGCGTCTGGCCGGAACCACCGTTTCGCGCGCCACGCTCCACAACCTCGGCTTTATCCGCGAAAAGGACATTCACATCGGTGACACCGTGACCGTGCAAAAGGCGGGCGACATCATCCCCGAAATCGTTTGCGCCCACCCCGAAAAGCGAAATGGCACCGAAAAGGTCTTTTATATGCCCACCCATTGTCCCTCCTGCGGCGAGCCCGTCTTTTACGATGAGGACGAGGGCGCGGCGGCACGTTGCCTTGGCAGCGCCTGCCCGGCTCAGCTTTCACGCGCGGTCGAGCACTTTGCCTCCAAGGGCGCGATGGACATCGACGGCATGGGGCCGCAGATCGTCGAGCTTCTGCTCTCGAAGGGGCTGATCCACAACGTGGCCGACCTTTATACACTGAAAAAGGAGCAGATCGCCGAGCTTGACCGTATGGGTGACAAGTCGGCGGCCAATCTGATCGAGGCCATTGAAAGCTCCAAGTCCGCAGGACTTGAGCGCCTGATCTATGCCTTAGGTATCCGCGGCATCGGTGAGGTGGCCGCCGCCGCACTTGCGGCACGCTACGGCTCTCTCTCCGCTTGCTTTGCCGCCACGCGCGAGGAGATCCTCGCGCTGGAGGACTTCGGTGAGATCACGGCTGACAATATCCTTGCCTTTTTTGCCAATCCAAAAAACCTTGAGCTTTGCCGGACGCTCCTGGACCTTGGCGTCAAGGACGCGCCCGTCGCCGCCCCGAGAGGCACCAAGCTGGAGGGCCTTACCTTTGTGCTCACGGGCACACTTCCCACGCTCTCGCGCGACGAGGCCGGTGCGCGCATCAAGGCCGCCGGCGGCAAGGTCAGCGGCTCGGTTTCCTCCAAGACCTCCTTTGTAGTGGCCGGTGAGGCGGCAGGAAGCAAGTTGACCAAGGCTACCGCCCTTGGCATTCCTGTGATCGACGAGGACGCGCTTCTTGACATGCTCAAAGATTAAAATACTGTAAGATCCCCTGATAGATACCCGTCGCAAACAAATTTGGGTTATTGTTCATCAGCGCCGCATCGCTCGGATTGGTGATAAAGCCAAGCTCCACAAGTGTTGCCGGCATGCGTGTTTTGCGAAGGACGTAAAGCCCGTTCCGCACGAAAACACCGCGATTATTTAAGCCCGTCGCCTCAGTCATGCGCTGCAAAATATCCTGTGCGAGGTTGTACGCAGCCGAAGGGCGAGAAAATACAAACGCCTCGCTCCCCGTTGCCGTCGAGCTTGTAGCGGCGTTGGTGTGCAAGCTGATAAAAGCGTCCGCGCCGAAGGCGTTGGCCTCCCCCACTCTTGCCGCAAGGCTGGTGGCGGTCGAGGTGCCCAGCTGTGTTGTAGCGCTCGGACGCGAAAGCCGCACCTCAAAATTTCCGTTTGCCCTCAAAAGCTCGGCAAGCGCCACTCCGATCCGAAAAACGATATCCTGCTCACGCAGACCGTTTCCCTCCGCACCTGCGTTGGGATTGACCGGATTATGCCCCTGATCGATATAGATCTTGATCGCCATAGATAGCTCCCTTCCGTTTTTTTCATTGTATGCGCCCGGGGGCTTTTCCGTGACAGAAAGGATAACCATGAGCCACAACAAAAACGCAGGCTTCTTTGATGAAAAAAACAAAATTGAAAAAGGCACGCTGTACCTGGTCGCCACGCCGATCGGCAACCTTGCCGATCTCACAGAGCGCGCCGCCAAGGTGCTCTCGGAGGTGGATTTCATTGCCGCCGAGGATACGCGCAATTCCCTGCGCCTTCTGACACACCTGGGCATCTCCAAGCCTATGGTCTCGTATTTTGAGCACAACAAGCGCGAGCGCGGCACGGAAATTGCCGCAAGGATCGCCGCCGGTGAAGCCTGCGCGCTGATCACCGACGCGGGCACGCCTGCCATCTCCGACCCCGGAGAGGACATCGTGGCGCTTTGTGCCGAGAGGGGCATTCCCGTGTGCTCGGTTCCCGGGCCCTGCGCCGCCATCGTGGCGCTCACCGTGTCCGGACTTCCGACCGGTCGCTTTTGCTTTGAGGGCTTTCTCTCCACAAACAAGGCCGAGAGAAGAAAGCATCTCTCTCTTTTGAAGGGTGAGACGCGTACCATGATCTTCCACGAGGCACCGCACAAGCTAAAAGGCACACTTGGTGACCTTGCGGAGACCTTTGGCGCCGAGCGCCCCATCGCGCTTTGCCGCGAGCTGACCAAGAAGAACGAGGAGATCCTCCGCCTGACGCTTGGCGAGGCCATCGCCCATTATGAGGCAAGCGAGCCGCGCGGCGAATATGTGCTTGTGTTGGGCGGCGCCAGCGAAGCAACCAACGCCGCCGATTGGGAGACCGTCAGCGTGCGCGAGCACGTGGAGCGCTATGAGGCCGAGGGCATGAGCCGCATGGATGCCATCAAGGCGGTAGCACGCGATCGCGGCGTTGCCAAGAATGTCATTTATAAGGAAGTTCTGTAACGGAATCTGCCAAAACCTTGACCTTGACATTTGTAAATATATCTGTTATAATAATATATTAAGAAATATCGGCAAAAAGGGGGGTGGACACGTGAAAGAGGCGTTCTCGGACATCGTAGGAAATGACAGCCTGCGCCGCCGTCTTGGCGATGACATCGTTAAGGGCACGCTGGCTCACGCGTACATCCTGGCAGGTCCGCACGGAAGCGGAAAGCATACCATCGCCCTTCGGTTTGCCGCGGCACTTGCGTGCGAAAATCGCGCGAAGGACGGCATCCCCGTCCCCTGCCTTACCTGCCCCTCCTGCCGCAAGATCCTTGAGGGCAAATCTCCCGACATTATCGGAATTGAAAAAACGGGACAGTCGGTCAAGATCGAGCAGATCCGCACGCTCAAAAAGGACGTGCCCACCCTGCCCAACGATCTGGAAAACAAGGTCTACATCATCGGCGACGCCGACACCATGACCGAGGAGGCGCAAAACGCGTTTCTTCTGACACTGGAGGAGCCGCCTCCCTTCGTCCGCTTTTTCCTGCTTTGCGAAAAGCCGGAAAAGCTACTGGAGACCGTTCGCAGTCGCGCGCCCTCGCTTCGCACTGAGATCCTGCCGCGCGAAAAGGTGGCCCGACAGCTTGTGGCGCAAAGCGGAGCGGCAGCCACGCTTGCCAAAACCAGGCCCGCAGAGTTTGAGGAGATCCTCACCATTGCGTCGGGCTGTATCGGACGGGGTCTTGAGCTTTGCGACGAAAAGGAGCGTGCACCGCTCTTAAAGCAAAGACAGCTGGCTATGAGCTTTGTAGAGACTGCGCTGGCAAAGCAATATGCCTCCCTTGCGGAGCTGATCGTCTCGCTCCCCAAAAAGCAGGACGAGCTGCTTCCCATTCTCGGTGGTGCACAAAGCGCCCTTCGCGACCTGATCGCGCTGAAGTCCTCGGCAAATGCGCCTTTGATCTTTTATACCGACCGCGAGGCGGCTACCGAGCTGGCCTTTACCCATAGCACCAAAGCACTTTTCGGCTTTTACGAAAAGCTTTCGGGCACGGTATCCAATATCTCCCGCAACGCCAACATCCGTCTTTCGCTGACCAACCTGCTGGCCAGACTCGATACAAATCAATAAATACCCAGAAAGGTATCACCACATATGAACGAAGAAAAAAAGAAAAATAACCGCCACCGCTCACGCCGCCACCGCGGCCACGGCAATAAAAAGCCGCGTACAGAAAACACGGCGCCCCTGCAGGCAGCTGAGCCGAGCGCGATCGCCGATGGCTTTTCCGAGCCACTGTTTAACGATCCGCTTCGAAAGCCTGCGGCAGAAGAGGACGTACCACTACCTGAGGGCTATGATTTTGACGATGACACCATCCTTTTCGGCCCAAAATCTGCCAAGAAGGATCAGCCGATCGATCCCGAGAAGATGACCGCTGTCATTGGTGTCCGCTTCAAGAAAACCGGAAAGGTCTATTACTTTGCAGCAGGCAATCTCACGGCCAAGCGCGGCGATTTTGCTATTGTAGAAACGGCAAGAGGCCCCGAATTCGGTGAGGTTTGGCTGTCCAACCGCTACGTTCCCAACGAGGAGATCATCCCGCCCCTTCGTCCGATCCTCCGCATCGCGACCCAAGCGGATATCACGCACAACCAGGAAAACCGAAAAAAGGAGCAAGAGGCCTTCCGCATCGGAAACGAAAAGATCCTCTCGCACGGCCTTGACATGAAGCTGGTCGACGTGCAGTACACCTTTGACAACTCCAAGCTTCTGTTTTACTTCACCTCGGCGGGCAGAGTCGACTTCCGCGAGCTTGTGAAGGAC
>JAGAUC010000043.1 GCA_017621015.1 Clostridia bacterium
CTGAGCTTGACGGATTTTCGGCTTGCCGTGAGATCCGCAAGACGTCGGAGATCCCTATCATTATGCTGTCCGAACGCGGGGAGGAATATGATCGGATCAACGGCTTTGAGGTGGGCATTGATGATTATGTGGTCAAGCCCTTTTCGCCCAAGGAGCTGATGCTTCGGGTGGAGGCAGTGATGAAGCGTGCCAAAAGATTGGAACCGACCCGTCCGCAGAACGAGGTGCTGGAGCTGGACGGCGGAAGGCTGAAGGCAGACATTACGGCACGCATCGTTTACATTGACGGTGAGCGTGTGGATATGTCGCCCAAGGAATACGATCTGTTTTTCTATCTTCTTTCCAATCAAAACGTGGCACTCACACGTGAAAAGCTGATCAGCGAGGTTTGGGGCTATGATTTTTACGGCGACGCTCGCACGCTGGATACGCACATCAAGCTTTTACGAAAAAATCTGGGCAGATACGCCGACTGCATTGTCACGCTTCGCGGTGTTGGTTACCGATTTGAAGAAAAGAATTAAACGATAAAAAAGGGGGTGCTGTTTTGAAAAATCAAATACAGAAACGAAAAAACGGCATCCGTGTAAAATGGAAGCTTTTGGCCTTTCTTTTGTCCTTTGCTGCGTTTATGCTTGTTGTGATCTGGGTCTTTCAGATCCATATGCTTGGTAGCTTTTATCGGAATGCCAAATACCGCGAGCTGGATACGATATCCAAGGTGTTGGAAAGCTGTCTGGGTACGGACGCGCTCGGCGAGGCGGTCGAATCCTGTGCGAAGGAGTATGATACCTGCATTCGGATCTTCAAACGGACGGAGGGTAACGTCTTTGTGGAGGCGGCAAGCGCCGATGTGACATCAGACTGTACCATTCATCACTTGAACGAGGAAAGGCTCCAGTATTACTACAACCAGACCTTACTTGGCGAGGGAATCTATACCGAGAACAAAGAGATCGAGCAAGATCTCGGTGAGTTCTGGACGGAAGGCGAAGCCAAGCTCTTTGAGGTGTTTGACCGCGACGAAAAGATCTACGGAATTGTGCACAATCTTTTTGTCACCGCTGAGGATGGCACGCAGTATATGGTGATGCTGAATTCGGTTTTGACGCCGGTAAACGCCACGGTAAAAACCTTGAAAACACAATTCTCGTGGATCTGTCTTGTTTTGCTTGTCGGAGCTATGGTGTTTGCCTATCTGATCTCCCGTAACATCTCTCGCCCGCTTGTGGAGATGAACAAGGCGGCAAAGCAGCTGGCACGCGGTCATTATGACGCCGACTTCAAAGGGACAGGTTACCGCGAGATCTGTGAGCTGGGAGACAGCCTGAACTATGCCTCCTCCGAGCTTTCCAAGGTGGACAGCCTTCAGCGTGAGTTGATTGCCAACGTATCGCATGACCTCAGAACGCCGCTTACTCTGATCAAGGGCTACGGCGAGATGATGCGTGATATTCAGGATGAAAACACGCCCGTAAATATGCAGGTCATCGTTGATGAAACCACGCATTTGAGCAATCTTGTTACCGATCTGCTTGATCTTTCCAAGCTTCGCGCCGGCTCACGCAAGCCCACTTACGAGAACTTCGACCTCACCGAAACCATCAAGGAGGTCATGGCGAGATATGACCGTCTTGTCGGCGTGGATGGATATGACATTTCGTTTGAATACGGGGAGCAGGTGACCGTTTGCGCCGATCGGATGATGCTGCTTCAGGTGGTCTACAATTTGATTAACAATGCCATAAACTATACGGGCGAGAATAAGCGCGTGCGTGTGGTCCAGGCGCTGAGAGGGGATTCGGTAAGGATCTCGGTTACAGACAACGGGGAGGGAATTGCTCCCGAGGATATTGCATTGATCTGGGACAGATACTACCGTGTGGATACCATGCACAAGAGAAGCGTGGTCGGATCGGGATTGGGACTTTCCATTGTAAAGGGAATTCTCGAGCTTCACGGCGCACATTACGGTGTGGAGTCGGCTTTGGGTCACGGCAGTACGTTTTGGTTTGAAATTAAATACGCAAAAACTGAGGATATAGGAGGAAACGGGCGTGAAGAATAAGGCAAATCTTGTGCATTATGTGATTCTGACAGCCTGCGCCATTGTTTTCCTTGTGTGCGCGGTTATTCTTGTCAAAACACTGGTGGATTACTCCAAGGCAAATTCCGTTTATGAGGACATGACGCTGAACGCCGACGAAACACAAACGGCTCCCAATGAAAATGACGCGATTCCCGAAAGGATCCTTTCGCTGATGGCCTCTTACCGTACTCTCAAGCAGGAGCACCCGAATGTGGTTGGTTATATCAACATTCCCTCGGTCTCCATCTCCTATCCCGTGGTACAGGGCGAGGATAACGAATACTATACCACACACCTTATTACCGGCGAGGAAAATAAAAGCGGCTCGATCTTCCTGGATTTTCGGAATTCCACGTCTCCAAGGCTTGCGCCCAACCTCATTCTTTACGGGCACAACATGAACGACCGATCCATGTTTCACAATATGCGAGATCTTTTTACTGAAGAGATCTTCCGCGATACACTTGTTGAATACATTTGTGACGATGGGGTTTATTTATATGATTCGCTTTCGGTTTACGTGACCGATACCGACGACCCCTATTATGCCTACAGCTTTTATGATGAGGCAGATTTTTCCGCTTTTTTCGAGGAGCGTGCCGCACTCTCGCGCTTTCCGGTGGAATATGAGCAAGCCGGCAATGTGATCACGCTGGTTACCTGTAGCAATTCGGCGACAAAGCCAAACCAGCGCTTTTTATATCACGGAAAGCTCATAAAGAGCTATACGGACTTTGGAGAAGAAACATGAACGAAAGAATGATAAATGCCCTGCGTTGCCCCGTGTGCGGCGCGGCCTTTGAGCTTGGCAACAGCGGAAAAAGCCTGCTTTGCCTTGGGGAGAAAAAACGGCATTGCTACGATCTGTCTGCCTCAGGCTATGTCAATTTTGCACCGCCTTCGCAGAGTCACTCGGGTGACTCCAAGGAAGCAGTTCGTGCACGGACAAGCTTTCTGGACAGCGGTGCATATGCGCCGATACGAAAGGCGATTTCGGATGCTGTAAAACAGTATGCTGACGGCCTTATAATCGACGCCGGCTGTGGAGAGGGCTACTATTCCTCGGCACTTGCCGATGTGGCAGACGGCGTGATCGGCTTTGACCTTTCCAAGTTTGGCGTGGAGGCCGCGGCCAAGCGTACAAAAGGAAAGACGAACGCCCTGTTTGCCGTTGCCGGCATTTACGACATGCCTCTTTTTGACGCCTGTGCTGGCGCAGTCGTCAACATTTTCGCCCCCTGTGCTGCCGACGAATTCAAGCGCGTGTTGAAGAAAAACGGCGTATTGATCGCCGTCGGTGCGGGAAAGGATCATTTGCTTGGACTTAAGCAGGCAATCTACGACACAGCTTATGAAAACGACGGGCGCGAGGATATGCCGCCGGATATGAAGCTTTTGGAGGAGAAAAGCGTGTCCTATGAGATCACGCTTTCCGATAACGAGACCATTGCCGATCTCTTTTCCATGACGCCGTACTATTACCGTACAAGCGAGCAGGACAGGGAAAAGCTGAGGCGCCTTGAGCGCGTAACCACTTCCGTGGATGTGTTTGTTCGTGTGTATAAAAAGTGAGGAAATGTATGAAGATTTCGCTTTGCATTCCGATGTATAATGAAGCATCGATCATTGAGAATACTGCAAGGACACTTTCTGCCTATATGTCGGAGCATTTTGAGGATTATGAAATTCTCTTTTCCAACGACGGCTCCACCGATGACTCGGTGGAGCTTGTAAGCGCACTCGGTTTGCCCTTTGTGCGCGTGGTCGGGTATGAGAAAAACCGGGGGAAGGGCGCGGCGGTAAGGGAGGCGGTGCTGGCTTCGACGGGCGACATTGTGATGTTCACCGACGCTGACCTTGCCTATGGAACCGAGGTCATCTCGCGCGTGGTGAGGGCCTTTGAGGAAGATCCGCAAGCGGATGCGGTGATCGGCTCGCGCAATCTGCAGGGGGACGGCTATGAAGGCTATACCGCAATTCGCAAGCTGGCCTCCAAGGCATATATCAAGCTGCTTTGTGCGGTGGGAGGTCTTAGGCTTTCTGATTCGCAGTGTGGCTGTAAGGCATTTCGCGGGGATATGGCAAGACGGATCTTCTCTTGTTGTGAGGTGAACGGCTTTGCCTTTGATTTTGAGGCAATTATGATCGGAACACGCTTGGGCGCTCGCTTTTTTGAGCTTCCTGTAAAGGTCATTAATCATAGAGAATCCAAGGTACACGTGCTTTCGGATGCATTAAAAATGATCAAGGATGTCCAAAGAATGAAAAAAAGAGTAGCGAAACTGGAGCTTAAACAATAAAAATTTCAAATTCTATTGCAAACGCTTCATATTTGTGATATACTATTTCAGTTGATTTAAATTAGGAAGGAACGGCGTTTTGCCGAGGGCATATGGCAAATTATAGAAGAGGACGGATCAATGACGAGGTTCAGAAGGAGCTTTCGGTCATTGTAAGAGATATCAAGGATCCGCGCGTAAGCGGTGCCATGATCTGCATTACGGGAGCCGAGGTGACCCCGGATCTCAAATATGCAAAGGTCTATTACTCAGCGATGGGAGGAGACAAAAAGGAGGTAGCCAAGGGGCTTAAGGCGGCTTCGGGCTATATCCGAAAGCGCGTGGCACAGGCACTCAATCTCCGCGTCACCCCTGAATTCACCTTTATCCTTGACGGTTCGATCGAATACGGTGCGCGCATTGCAAGCATTTTGAACACCATAACCTTTTCGGATGACGAAGAGGAAGACAACGAGGAAGAAAATGGCGAGAACTGATTTTCGAAGGTTTAGCTTTACAGAGGCTTGTGATTGGCTGGCGCAACCGAAAAACACACTGATCCTGTTTCACGTGCGACCGGACGGCGATGCAGTCGGCTCCGCGCTTGCCCTGAAGCTTCTTCTTGAAGCGGCAGGAAGCAGCGCGTGGTGTATGTGTCAGAACGAGGTGCCACAACGGCTTAGCTTTTTGAGCGAGGGCATTCAGCAAAGCACGCTCCCGTCAGCGCTTCCTCGGGATTTTGTGCCGGAGCGCATTATGGCGGTGGATACCGCCTCGGCGGCACAGCTTGGCGAGCTTTACGAGTGCTTTGCCGATAAGATCGATCTCAAGATCGATCATCATAGCAAGGGCGACGAATACGCCGATTATTTGGTTGTAGAAAATGCAGCGGCGGCCGGTGAGATCGTTTTTGATATTTCCCGCGAGTTTTTGAGGCGTGGGCTTGTAAAAGCACTTCCACCCAAGCTTGACTTTTGTCTGTACGCCGCGATCAGCTCGGATACGGGCTGCTTTAAATATTCCAACGTGACCCCGAAAACTCACATTCGATCGGCGGAGCTTCTTAATTCGGGCGTGGATGCGGCGGGCATCAACCAGTTGCTGTTTGATTCCAAATCTATGGAAGTTCTTGCGGCGGAAAAGGCTGGATTTGACACGCTTAAGATGTTCCATGAGGGAAAAATTGCGGTTGTTTATTGTACGCACGAGATGAAGGCCAAGCTCGGAATTTTGGACGAGCACCTGGAAACGCTCATCGATGTGGCTCGCTCGGTCGAGGGCGTGGAGGTGGCCATTGCCGTCCGTCAGCCCACCGAAAAAAAGTCCTTCCGCGTCTCCACGCGCTCGCAGGGCGCGGTCGACGTTTCGACGGTCTGCGCCGCATTTGGCGGCGGCGGACACGCAAGGGCGTCGGGCTGTACCATCCTGGCAGACAGCATTGAGCACGCCGCCTTTCTCGTGGTGAACGAGGTCGAGAAACAAATGAACTAAAAAGAGGCTACTATGTATCAGTCGTTATTGGATATGAAACGCACACAGCTCGCCATCAAGAGCTGTAAGGATTATTTTGAAAGGGAGCTTGCGGCACAGCTTCAGCTGATGCGCGTCAGCGCACCTCTTTTCGTTACACCCGAGTCGGGACTTAATGACCGCCTCAGCGGTGTAGAGCGCCCGGTGGAATTCGATCTTCTGGAGACCGGGCAGAACGTGCAGATCGTGCAGTCGCTTGCCAAGTGGAAGCGCTACGCTCTCGGAAAGTACGGCTTTGAGGTTGGCGAGGGCCTTTACACCGATATGAATGCCATCCGCCGCGA
>JAGAUC010000003.1 GCA_017621015.1 Clostridia bacterium
GAGACCTTCTCACGCGTGAGAAGGTCTCGGGCGCGCAAGGCCTGCAAGCCGAAAAGAGAGCAAGCTCTCTTTGTCGGATTGCCGGACTTGCGCTGACGGGAAGCCTTGCGGCTTTCCGTCTAAAATGACGTGAAGTTTAAGCAGACCCATGCAGTGAAAGTTTCGGTCAAGCCTTTCCAAAGGCTTGCGGGGTGTGGGGCGGCGCCCCACATAAAGTCCCCGATAAATCAAAATTTGAGAATTTAGCCTTCGTCCGTGATATAAGGAAGCTCAAGAATGCCGGAGGGCTCGCGGAAGGCCTCGAGGGCGTTGGCGAGCGTGTTGCCCACCTCGATGTCAAGGCGGTGTGTGCCGCGCGGAAGCGCGAAGCGGTAGGGGGCGCGGATGGAGCAGCCGACAAGCTTGCCGTCCGCATAGACCTTAGCCGCCATACCGACGGCGGGAAGCACCAGCGTGGGCTTCTTTACGGCGTCGGGTAACGTTACGGGTACGGTGTAGGTCACGCGGCCCGAATAGAAGGGCTGCCCCTGCTCAGTAAAGGAGAGGTCAAGCGCCAGCGTCTGCCGCCTGGGCGAGAGCGTGACGGTGGCCTTCTTGGGCAGGTAGGAGCGCATATAGTAGGAGGCACCGACACACGCCACCTCGTCCGAGATGCGGACGTCGGCATCAAAGTCACCGCAAAGGAAGATGGCGTCCGAGATGCCAAAGGGCGCGTTGAGCTTCAGCTCCAGCTTATGCTCACCGGCCGCTACGTCAAAGCGGTAGATGACGGCGTCGTCGTCCATGATCTTGGTGACACCAAAGGGGCGGAGCAGGGTGCCGTCCAGCGAAAGACCGTCGATCTGCGAGAGGATCATCTGGCTGATGCAAAGCTCAAGCCCTGTGAGATCCTTTGTGACGGTAAAGGGAAAATACTGCGTGAGCGTGTGGGGATGCTTCTCAAGAGTGAAGGGCGCAGGCACCCAGCCCTTGATCACGTAAAATTCGCCGCGCTGATTGGGGTGTACCGGACTTGTGGCGTTGCCGTCCTCGTCCTCCCAGCGCATCAGCGGCACGACGTTGGCGTGCTCAAAGCGAACGGGTGCGGTTTCGGCAAGTGCGATTTTTACCTCATCCTTGGGAATGGTGCGATACTTATCGTAGCCGCCGCCAAAGAAGGCCATTTCGCCCGAGCAAAGCTCGATATCATAGGTCTTGCCCGCAAAGGTCAGCGTGCCGCGAAGCGTATCGTCGGTCTCGATGTTGCCGACGATCAGCATCTCCTCGCCGTCTCCGAGATCGCGGCGCATGAACATCAATTCGCCCTCACCGTCCCACGAAATACCCGTGGGGAAGTCCTTTTCTATCCGGTCAACCTCGTTTGCCTCGTAAAGCTTAAGGCCGAGGTCGGCAATGATCTTGCGCTCCTCTGCCGAGAGCGGCAGGGCGGGGTTGACCACCGCCTTGAGATCCTTGGCTCTGAGCGCGAGGTTTTTGATGTCCGAAATGATGTAGCCGTTTGGCAGATGGTTCATTTTCTTGGCCAGCTCCAGCTCGGTCACGCTGTCGCCGTCGCCGCGCCAGATATAGTCGGTGGCGTCGAGAAGTGCCACGTCTACGCGGAGATTGCCCGTTTCACAAAGCGCGGCGTTTTCGGCCAGCAGATCGTTGTAAGCCTTCATATCGAAGTCGGTGTGGCAATGTCGGCCGTAGCTTTGGATGGCGAAATACTTGCTTTCCTTGTGCAGGCGGTAATGGTAGGCGTGAAGCACGATGAAGGACACGCCCTGCATCATTTGCCAGGAGGCCACGTTCAGAAGATCCTTGTAGGAGGCGCACCAGCCGGTCATGGCGTTCATCTCGCACATCACGCCTTTTTTGCCGTAAAGGTAGGAGCTTGACTGTGCTTGCTTGGCGCGCAGGTCGGAGTACACATCGTAGAAATTTTCCACACGGCGGTGGCTGTTATCGCCGCCCCAGACGGCGTAATAGTCCTTATACAGGTCGGGACGCAGGAAGATCGAGCTGTTGAGCTGAAGACGCTCGTGATCGGTGCCGGGGTGGTCGCTGTAGCGCGCGGCATCAATGGCCTTGCCCTCGCTGAAGGCCGAGTTGAAATAGGTGGTCTCCAGGCGGAAGGGGGCGGAGTCGCTGGTGTGGAAGGTGTATTCCAGTCCGTTTTCCTTACACCACGCATACGCTGAGCCAAACCAGCTGTAGTACAGGTCGCCGCAGTGCTCCCAGTAGTCTCTCGCTTGCTCCGACGTCTCGCGGCGCAGGATGGAGGGTAGGTGGGGCGTGATGTCGTAGCCGTATTTGGTCCGGAAGGAGTCCTCAAAGCCGTCCACCCAGGGGAAGTAGTCCTTCATTTCCTTTTTTCCAAAGAGCACGTTCGAGTTAACGCGGCGCGAGTCGGCGTCCGAAAAAATGCCCTTGATGGTGTTTCCAAAATAATGTCCGTAGCGCTTTTTGAGCGTTTCGTAGACGTGGAGCTTAAACAGGCGCGCGCTTTCGGGATTTTCAAAGGCAGGGAAGCCCCAGTCCACGTCCTTCACCTCGATCTCACCGCTCTCCGAAAGCGCGATGCGCTTTTGCTTCAAATGCGGTGCGATCTTCTCCAGGCGTCCGCCGTGCTCGCCCGAGGGCGCCTTGTGCTCGTCCACCATCCAGACGGTGAGACCGAGGTCGTGCGCGGCACGAAGAACGTTGTCCATCATGAAGAACCACGCCTCGCTGAAATAGGTCTCCTTGGTGAAGCCCTGCGGCGGGCGGTTAAAGGGAATGATGCTGCCGTAGCCCTTGGCCTTCATGTCCGAAAGGTCCTCATAGAACTTTTCGTACGTCAGCTCGGAGAGCTCGTGTGTGGTGATAAAGTAAAAGGGGATGGGGCGGTGGGCGTCGATCCATTCTTTTTGCAATTTGCTCATGGCGTTTATCCTTCGGTAATATAAGGTGTTTTCAGAAGTCCCGCGGGGGCCTTGTAGGCCTCAAGGGCGTTGGCATAGGTGTTGGCCACCTCGATCTCAAGGCGGTGCTTACCCGCAGGTAGCGCAAAGCGGTAGGGTGCCATAATGCGCGAGCCCGCGTATTGACCGTCAACATAAAGCTTGACCGCGTCGCGCGCGTCGGGGCAGACCAGCGTGGGGGCTTTCAGCGTGTCGGGGATTTCCATATCAAAGGCATAGGTGACCGAGCCCGAATAGAAGGGGTGTCCCTGCTCGGCCCAGGACTCGTTGGTTGCAAGCGCCGTGCGGCGGGGTGAGAGCGTGAGGGTCGCGGATTTTGTGAAATAGGAGCGAATGTAGTAGGCAGTGCCGATACAGGCAACGTCATCCGAAATTTGCACATGGGCGTCAAAGTCGCCGCCAAGGAAGATGGCATCGCGGATGTCGAAGGCATCATTGAGGACAAGCTCAAGCTTATGCTCGCCTGCGCAGAGGTCGAAGGGATAGACGAAATAGGTGTCGTCAAAGACCTTGGTCAGGTGCGTGGGGCGTAGCAGCTTGCCGTCAAGCTCCAGGCGGTCGATCTTGCTGATGACCGCCTCCGAGAGCGAGATGCTGAGGTTTTTCAGCTCCTCGGTGGCAGTGAAGGGGAGATACTGCGTCAGCGTGTGGGGGTGCTTCTCAAGCTCAAAGGGCTCCTTGATCCAGCCCTTGAGGGCGAAGAAGTTTCCGCGCATACTCGGCTTTACGGGAGACGTGGCGTTGCCGTCCTCGTCCTCCCAGCGCATCAGCGGC
>JAGAUC010000044.1 GCA_017621015.1 Clostridia bacterium
ACCGCGGCGCTGACCGCACTTTCTGAAAAGCCGATTGTCATTTGCGGCGGATACGATAAGCACATTCCCTTTGACGGACTGGGGCGCGTGCTTTGCGAGCGCGCAAAGGCCGTTGTGCTTACCGGCGCGACCGCACCGCAAATTGCCGCTGCCATTGAGCAAGCAGGAATCAAGGCACCGTCCGTCTGCCGCGAGGCGGATTTTAAGGCGGCGGTGTACCGTGCACGCACGCTGGCCGAAAAGGGAGATATCGTGCTTTTGTCACCTGCGTGCGCCAGCTTCGATGCCTTTGAAAACTTTATGGCGCGCGGAAAATTCTTCAAGGAAATCGTAATGGAAATGGAAGAAGAACATGGAAATTTTTGAAAACATAATCAAGCTGTCATCGATGATGTCTGTCACGGGACATGAGGATTATGATGACTCATCACTCCGAGAATGGCTTTCGAATGGATTTGATGATATAGAAAAAGATGCGCTTCGCAATCGCATTCTTGTCAAGAAATGCGGCAGAAAAAATGCGCCGAAGATCCTGATCGATACCCATTTTGACGAGATCGGTATGTACGTTCGCGAGATCCACGAGGGCGGATTTCTCTCGGTTGTGAATGTTGGCGGCCGGGATACTCGCATCTTGCAGGCATCGGACGTGATGATCTACGGCAAAAAGACACTTCGCGGTGTCATTGCTTCCACGCCGCCGCACCTGGCAAGCGCGGAGGATAAGGGTAAGCTGTGCCCGGTGGACAAGCTTTTGATCGACACGGGATACGATAAAGAGACGCTTTCGGAGCTGGTTTCGGTCGGAACACCGATCGGCTTTGCTCCGAAATATACCCGCCTGGGCGAAAAGATGCTGGCGGGCAAGGGCTTTGACAACAAGGCGTGCGCCGCTTGTGCCATTTCGGCCATTCTAGGAACAAGTCGCGAGGAGCTGGCGGGAGACGTATACCTTTTGCTCTCGGTGCACGAGGAGACCGACCGCCTAGGCGGCGTGGTCTGCGGCGCCTACCGCATTGAGCCTGACTATGCTATGGTGATCGACGTAAATCTTGGACGGACGCCCGACACGCCAAAGCACGAAACCGTGGAGCCGGGAAAGGGTATTTCGGTCACGCTTTCGGCGGTGACCGACCGCAAGCTGACCGCACGTGTGATCGAGCTGGCCGGGGAGAAGGAGCTGCCTGTTCAGCCCATTGCCTCGCCCGATTCCACGGGCACAAACGCCGAAACGCTCGGACTTGTCCGCGGCGGCATTCCCACGGTGGACATTGGGCTTCCGCTCAAATCCATGCACACCTACAACGAAGTCTTGCACCTGGACGATTGTGTGACGCTTGAGAAGGCGGTGGCGGCGTTTATTTGCGACAAAAAGACGGCGGAGGTGTTCTCATGACCGAAAATCTGGAGCTTTTGCGCTCTCTTTGCCTTGCCTTTGGCCCCTCGGGCTGTGAGGACAACGTCAGAGAGTTGATTTTGGAGCAGGGAAAGAAATATTGCACCGATTACACCGTGGACCGTATGGGAAATCTTATTTTCCGTGTCTGCCCCAGAAAGGGTGAGACGAGGCTGATGATCTCCGCGCATATGGACGAGGTCGGCTTTATGATCCACAGCATCACCGACGAAGGGTATCTCAAGTTTTCTACGCTTGGCGGCATCGATGAACGGGTGCTTTGCGGCCGATGTGTTACCGTCGGTGACGAAACGCGCAAGTGCAACGGTGTGATCGCCTCCAAGGCCATTCATCATCAAAGCGCTGACGAGCGAAAGAAAAGCACGCCCGTGAAGGAAATGATGATAGACATTGGCGCGGAAAGCCGGGAGGATGCGGAAGAGCGCGTCTCGATCGGCGACTTCGGTACGTTTGATAGTGAATTTTATTTGTTTGGCGATGAGAAGGCGCCGCTTGTTAAATCCAAGGCGCTGGATGACCGCCTGGGGTGCGCCGTGATGCTTCTTATCATGAAGCGGATCGCCAAGGGCGAGCTCCTGCCGAGCATGGAAATTGATTTTTGCTTTACCGTGCGTGAGGAGCTTGGGCTTTCGGGCGCCCAAGTGGTGGCCCAGCGGCTTGCACCCGATTATGCCATTGTACTGGAAACCACGGCGATCGCCGATATTGCCGATACGCCCAAGGCACTTCGTGTGGCCGATGTGGGGGGCGGTGGCGTGATCTCGCTTTTGGATCGCTCTACCATCTACGACGGCGATTTCGTGCGCTTCGCCCTTGATGTGGCAGAGAAAAACGGCATTCCCGCGCAGATCAAGCGCTTTGTTTCGGGCGGCAACGATGCCGGACACATTCATAAAAGTGGCAAGGGCGTGAAGTGTCTCGCGCTTTCGGCACCGACGCGCTATCTCCATTCACCGTCCTGCGTGGCGGCGGTTTCGGATTATGAGGCAATGATCAAGCTTGTGGCGGCGATGCTGAACGGTGATGAGCTGGAAAGGAAGGTTTAAGATGTATCAAACGTTAAAGAAGCTGATAAAGGTACACGGCGTATCCGGCCGTGAAGGTGCGGTGGCGGGAGCCATCGCCGAGGAGATCCTTCCGTATGTGGACGAGGTCACAACTGATGCGCTCGGCAACCTGATCGCGCTCAAAAAGGGAAGCGGCGAGGAAAAAAAGAAGCATATGCTCTGTGCGCATATGGACGAGATCGGATTTATCGTAACGTATATTGAGGACAACGGCTTTTTGCGTGTGTCCACCGTCGGCGGCATTCGCTTTATTCCCGCGGCCTATATGCCGGTTGTTTTTGAGAGCGGATTGCGCGGTGTGATCGCGCCCGAGGAGGATCTGGAGAAAAAAGAGGATTATCGGGCAACCAAATTTTATATTGATATCGGTGCCAAGGACAAAAAAGATGCGGAGAAGCGCGTGAGGATCGGCGACTGCGCCGTGATCGAGCCGTCGCTTGTCCGTCTGGCGGGCGCACGTGTGGCGGCAAGACCGATCGACGATCGCCTTGGCTGTGCCATCCTCATTGACATCGCCAAAAAGCTGGACACGCCCAAGGATGACGTATATTTTGTGTTCTCGGTGCAGGAGGAGGTCGGTTGTCGCGGTGCCAAAACGGCGGCATTTGCCATTGAGCCCGACGATGCTCTTGTCTTTGATGTAACGGGAACGGGCGACGTGCCGGGCGCAAAGCCCATGGCCGTTCGCCTGGGTGACGGCGCGGCCATTAAGGTCAAGGACAGCTCGGTCATTTGTGACGCAGAGATGGTGGAGCAGCTGAAGACGCTTGCCAAGGCTCATAAAATTCCGCATCAGCTGGAAATTTTGACCTATGGCGGTACGGATACCAGCTCGATCCAGACCACGGGGCTCGGCGCCAAGGCGGGCGCTCTTTCGATCCCCACGCGAAACATTCACACCGCGATGGAGATTGTAGATATGCATGATGCAGAGGCCTGTCGCGACCTTGCACTGGCCTACCTTACAGAAGGAGAATGATATGGAATTTTCACGTGAACTTTTGAGTCTTGCGGCAGAGGCAGAGGCAAAGCTTGCCGATATCTTTGCCGAGATCGACCGCATTTCCTTTGACAATACGTCAAAAATTATGGACTCCTTCCGCGAGCACCGCGTTTCGGAGGCCATGTTCAATCCCACCAGCGGCTACGGCTACGATGACAGAGGCCGCGAGGTGCTGGACGAGATCTGGGCGGACGTTATGGGGGCGGAGGCGGCATTGGTCCGTCCGCAGATCGTCAACGGCACACAGGCTCTTACGATCGGTCTTTTCGGACTTCTTCGTCCGGGCGACCTGATGCTTTCCATAGCCGGAAAGCCCTATGACACCTTGGAAGAGGTGATCGGAATTTCCGGGCAAAGCGGAAACGGAAGCCTTGCGGACTTTGGCATTGATTACGAGAAGATCGACCTTCTGCCATCGGGCGAATTTGATTTTAAGGCCATTGAAAGCAAGCTCGCGCAAAACGCGGGCAGGGTCAAGGTGGTGTTCATTCAGCGCTCCAAGGGATATCTCAATCGCAAAACGCTTAGTGTCGCCGAGATCGGCGAGGCCATTCGTTTTGTCAAGGCACGAACGGAAAACTGCTTTATGGTGGTGGACAACTGCTACGGCGAGTTTGTGGAGCGCACCGAGCCGTGCGCGGTCGGCGCGGATCTTGTGATCGGCTCACTCATTAAAAATCCGGGTGGTGGTATGGCCGAGACCGGCGGATATCTTGCCGGAAGCGCGCGTGCGGTGGAGCTGGCCTCCTACCGCCTGACCTCGGTCGGCGTTGGCGGCGAGGTGGGTGCCTCACTCGGACTCAACAAGAGCCTGTATAAGGGGCTTTTCTACGCGCCGCACACCGTTTCGGCAGCACTTAAGACCGCGCACCTTGCGGCTTACATCTTTGAAAAGCTCGGATACCGCGTGGAGCCGCGCTATGACGAGGTGCGGCACGACATCATTCAGACTGTGATTACCGAAGCCCCCGAAAAGCTTTGTGCCTTTTGCCGAGGAATCCAGAAGGGTTCACCGGTCGATGCCTTCGTTACGCCCGAGCCGTGGGATATGCCCGGCTATTCCGATAAGGTGATCATGGCGGCCGGAGCTTTTACTCAGGGGTCTTCCATAGAGCTTTCGGCCGACGGCCCGCTTCGCCCGCCGTATACCGCATTTTTCCAGGGCGGACTTACTTATGAGAGCGGAAAGATCGGCATTCTTGCCGCTGCTCAGGAAATGATCGATACCTTATAAGAGATTGTTTACAAAAACACTATTGATATTTTGAAAAAAATCTGATAAAATAATCGAAGAAAAAAGACGAAAGGTGATTTGTCCAATGAAAAAAATAGTAGCAATTTTGCTTCTTCTGGTTATGCTTTTGGGTACGGTTGCCTGCTCGGATGAGGTGGAAACGCCCACGGGCTTCCAGATCGCATCGGTGGAAAGCGCACCCTTCTATCTGTATGTTCCGAATACGTGGACAAGCAATGCCTCCAGCGGCATTTCCAGTGCCTACTGCGCTACGGAACAGCGCGTACTGGTAAGTGCTTTCGCTAAGGAGGACGAGGAGGGCATCTCGCTTGAGCAATATACAGCGAAAACGCTGGAAAGCTTCCAGAGAACGCTCGAAAACTTCGAGCTGGTAACCAAAAAGCTTGAGGAAACGGTGCTCGGCTCATATGCCGCTTATTGTTTTGACTATAAGGCTAACTCGGGCAGCAAGCCCACAACCTTCCGCACCTATGTTTCCGAGTATGCTGAGGGCTTTGCTGTTTTGACCTACAGCGCGGAGGCGGAAGCCTTTGAAGCCTTTGAGGCTGACTTTGCCGAGATCGTAGCCAAGTTTACCTTAAAGGTGAAGAACGAAAATGAAATTCCCGAAAAAAATAACGGCGGCAGCTCGTCCACGGTTGACGGCTGGCAGCTTGCCTCGAAGCTGAAATATGAATACAGCTTCTACGTTCCCAAATCCTGGACGGTAGATAAAACCAGTGAGGTTCCGTATGCCTCCTACTCCTCAGAAAGAGGCGACGGCTCCAATGTTTCTCTGATGTCTTACGTTTTGGAGACGCCTATGACTGCGAAGGACTACTGGGAAAAGACCAAAGCGGCTATGGTTTACGAGTGCACAGTGATCTCTACTGACGAAAATGCAGTGCTTGGCGGACTTTCGGCCTTTGCTGTTGAGTATGAGACCGGACTTGCCGGTATGCGTTATCTTGTCAAGCAGGTATTCTGTGCCACCTCGAACATGGTATATGTCTTTACCTATACCTCGGCCGATCCGTACTATGCGATGCATTTGAATGTGGTAAACGAAATGATCAAGATGTTTACCTTTGATTGATGTCCTTTATGACGGAAATATATTTGGATAACAGTGCCACGACGCCCCTTTGCGAGGGGGCAATCGAGGCAATGACACAGGCGATGCGCTGCTACGGAAACCCCTCCTCGCTCCATACGCTTGGGCACGAGGCGCAAAAGCTGATCGATGCCGCAAGAAACAGCATTGGAAGCGCGCTTGGTGTCCGTATGATGAAGGCGGAGGAGCTGATATTCACCTCCTGCGGTACCGAGGCCAACAATTTAGCGCTTTTTGGCGCGGCATATGCCAAAAGCCGCCGCGTGGGCAATAAGATCATCACCACGGACTCCGAGCACCCTTCGGTAGAAAAAGCCCTTGAGGCACTCGAGGCGGATGGCTTTGAGGTCGTTCGCATCGGAACGCGTGGCGGTGTTCTGAATTGGGATCAGCTGGAAAAGGCACTTGACGACAGGGTGCTCCTAGTCACGATGATGATGGTCAACAACGAGACCGGCGCGGCCTACGATCTGGCTCGCGTCTTTAAGCTGGTGAAGGAGAGTTTTCCGTCGGCCGTTAAGCATTGCGATGCGGTGCAGGGCTTTTTGAAGCTTCGCTTTTCGCCTGCGGCGATCGGTGCGGATCTCCTAAGCATCAGTTCGCATAAGATCCATGGCCCCAAGGGCGTTGGCGCTCTTTATGTCAGCCGTGAGATCCTAAGGCAAAAAAAGCTGACCCCTCGCCTTTTGGGCGGCGGTCAGGAGTTCGGCTTTCGCTCGGGCACCGAGAATGTGATCGGCATTGCCGGCTTTGGAGCCGCAGTTCGTGAAACGGGTCGCGATCTTGATGGGAAGATCCAAAAGGTGGCGGCGCTTCGCGAATATGCGCTTCTCAAGCTTTCGGCACTTGATGTTACGCTCAACGTTCCGCTGGGCGTTTGCGCGCCGCACATTTTGAATTTCACGCTTCCGAGGATCAAGAGCGAGACGATGCTTCACTATCTTTCAGGAGAGGGGATCTATGTTTCCAGTGGCTCTGCCTGCTCGTCGCATTCTCATGCACCCAGCGCAACGCTTTTGGCCTTTGGGCTTTCTCCGAGCGATGCGGAAAACTCCATTCGTGTAAGCCTTTCGGAGTATAATACCGAGGAGGAGATCGACCGATTTGTCGAGACGCTCAAAAATGGCTTGAACGTGCTGGTCCGTACCCGAAGATAAGAAGAAAAGCAGATGCAAGACGTTGCATCTGCTTTTTTGCTTCAGTTCTTCTTTTTTTTCAGCTCAGGCAAGGACATAGCAAAGATCGCGGCAAAGCCCACGAGAGCGAGAAGGGCATACAAAACATAATTCCAGACCGCAAGACCACCAAAATGCTTTCCCACAAAGACCTCGGGAAGAGAGCCAAGCATAAAGCCGAAGATCACAAGGTAGGTAGCGCGCGGGAAGTGCTGAATAAGGCGCTCTACTGCATAGGCCGTCAAAAGCACACCAAGCACCGCGCCGATGCCAAGCGGGATCAGCGGCAGGATGTTCAGCCTTGAAACGTGATTCATCAGCTCCTCGTAAATTCCCAGAACATAAAGCATTTGCGAGAGACTGATGACGGGAAGCACAAAGCCGATGGCGACCAGAATTCCGCAAGCAAGCTGCAAAAGCACACCTCCCACGCTTAGAGTAAGCGGAATGGAGAACAGTCCGGTGGGAATTTTGGAAATGCCGAACACGCAGGCAACACCAAGCAGTACAAAGAGTAGATCAAGCTGCTTCAGACGGTGGATGTCCGCCGCTTTCAGAATGATGGGGATGCCTCCAGCCACCGCGCCGGCAAAGAAAAAGCAAACAGCAAGCGGAAACCGCTCCATTAGCATGCTGACAAGTCCGGAAAAGAGAACAAAGCCGACAATGCCGGCAAGCCCGGCCTCCAAAAGGAAGAAGAATGCCTTTTTCTTGTTGCCGCCCTTATGGAGAAAGGCACCGACTGACTCGATCAGCCTGTCGTAAATGCCAAGGATCATCGCCATCGAGCCGCCGCTAACTCCCGGAACGGTCAGCGTGCCGCCGATCCAAAGACCCTTAAGAACGGTGAGCAATATATTTCTCATAAAAACTCCTTTGTAAAAAAAGGGAGACTGGCTAAGGCTTGTCTCCCTTTGCTTTTTATAGTGAGCGGATGAAGCGGAAATAACCTGCGACAAGATCCCAGTCCTTGGGAATCGCGCCCTCAAAGGAGATCTTACCGTCATATCCCCCCTCGCGCAACGTGTCCAGAAACGCCTTGTAATTGGTGCAGTCATCTGCATACGGCAGCTTTCGCGCCGAGCTGCAAATGTGGACATGGCCAAGCTCAGGTACCAGCGGAAGAAGCTCGGAGAGGCGCTCGGCTTCGTTCATGAAGTGGAACAGATCTACAAGCCCCTTGCAGTTTTCGCGGTTTGCTGCTTTGGCAGTGGCACAGGATTCGGCCACCTTGTTGATGACGTTGCATTCCTTTTTGTAAAGCGGCTCAACGATGCTGACCATACCGTAGGGCTTACCGATGTCGGCAATCATAGCGGAAACCTCAGCCACCT
>JAGAUC010000045.1 GCA_017621015.1 Clostridia bacterium
GGGTACTTTTTCAAAAGTACCCCCACGCGTCTCTCCCCGACAAATCAAAATTTGAAAAAGAAGGACGAGCCTGTAAGCTCGTCCCCATTTATTATTCGGCATCGAAATAAGCAACAATTCCAAGGAGGTGATCGCTCACCCGCTTTATGGCATCGGCAAACGCCACGTACTGTCCCCGGTAGACCGTAAGCACCGTCTCGGTGTAGCCGCCGTCGGCGTTTGTCACGCGGCCAACGGTATACGTCTCGCCGTTTTTGCCGAAAAGAAGGGTTCCCGCCTCGGGTGTGCGGCTTTCGGGATGCTCGATCTCATAGCCACGGGATCCGAGCAAATTCCCTTCTCCGTCGTATTCGTAGAGCACGACCGTGGAAGAAAAATCGCCGTTATACAGTCCCTTGTTGACGTTCTGATTGGAGTGAATATCCGCACCCTTATAGACCACCGAATAGTCTCCGACCTCGGCGGCCGTAAGGATCTCACCTGTTTCCACGTTCATAAAGGTATTGGCCTTGGGCGTGCCGCTGTAGGTACAGTGAAGCATGATCAGCCGATCCTCTCCGTTCGAGGTGAAAACGCTCTGATCGTTGTCGCGCACGTAATACCACGACCACCCCACGCAAGCCTCAGACTCCAGCATCAAAAGCGCGTAATGCTCATAATAGTCGGCCCGATCCTTTTGTGTCCGAACCAGAATGCCCGCACCCGTAGAGTTGGCCAGAATATAGCCGCCCGCATCGATGGCATCGGCACCCTTGGCGAAAAATTCGGATACCAAAAAGGGCTTGCCCGAATTATGATAGAAGCCGATCATTCGCTCCCAAGGCGGAGTCACGCCACCGTAAAGATTGGCCGTGATCACGTCCAGATAGTAGCACGCGGCTCTGTGATAATCCTCACAGTCATAAAGCGTCCCGTTGATGCGCGAGCCAAGGTACATATGATTGGGGTCAACCGACCCGATCGCCTCGCGCGCCACGCGGTAATAGTGCGCATAAACAAAGCCGGTAAATTCCTCGTTCAGCTTTTCAAAATCATCCCTTTGATAAAGCCCCTCCAGCGTCGGGCAGGCGTTTTCGGTTCGCCGCATCAGCCAGGTCCACGCAGCCGCATAGGAAAATCCGTTGCCGGGCTCGGACGGATCGAGCGTCAGATAGCGAACGAGCATATCCTCGCCCGAGGGGAGCTCATTGTCGGTGGTATAGCCAAACACAAAGGGGTTTTCCGCATATCCGCCGGCAAGGATCTCCGCCGGAACGTTTTCCAACGTCCGCTTGACAAAATCGGGATCAAAGACGTTGATGGTGTTGTTGTTGGGATAATCCGCGCCGCCTCTGGGACGCCCGATGGAGGTCATATACGAAGAGACCACGCCGAGTGACACCACCACGGGAAGTCCGTTTTCTACGCGGAGAAGCTCGTCCTCCGAGCCGCCGAGCGCAAGATTGACACCGACATCCTTCAGCTCTCGTGTGATACGTTCAAAGTAGACCTCCTCAAGGCCGTAGCTCGCAAGGGTGTAGGCTTCCTGATTTTTTGTATATCCGAGATCCACCGTGTTCATACCAAGGGCAAAATAGGGATTGCCCAAGGGGTCGATGACGTAGACTCGCTCCCCGATTTTTTCGGTATGGAAAAAGCCGGTGACTGCCCCCTTAAAGCCGGCATTGGAAATGCCGCCGTAAACGTCGTACTCGGAAAGGATATCGGCAAAATCGGTTTCAAGGAAGGAAACCGACGTGCTCGTACCCAGCGTTGCGAGCGTGCGCGCAAAGCGCTGCGCCTTCCACTCGCTCTCACCGGCGAGATAGCCAAGCTCGGCCTTGGTCGACCATGGCGATCCGCCCTTGTTCTTGATCTCTACCGTAAAGTCACCCGTCGCCTCGGTCGCACCGTAGCCCGCGGGCATAGACGCTCCTTCTCCGTAGGAAACAAGCGCACCGTTTTCATCTCTAAGATACACCTTATCCACGATCTCGTCAAACCATTCGTTCACAAGGTGCTCGGCATAGCCCCACGGCTCGTAGCCCACGTTTACGATCTTGGAAAGATTCAGCACCGGATAATACATCGAATTCTCCAGCTCTATGGTGGGGGCATAGCCCGATTCCTTGGAGCTGACGTATGCCACGATCGCATCGCTATCCCCTGCATTATAAAGACGGAAGGCCACGGCCAGCGTGCCGTCCTCACGGTCATTGTATGTAAGCTGTTCAAGAAGATACGGCAAAATGTCCACCGTAAAATACGAGCCGACCTCATAGTCGCCCTGATGGAGCACCTCATACGCAGGTGCCAGCTCCCGGCGGTTGCCGTAATTGAGCGAATGCTCGTCCCAATCGGCTCCCACGCTCTGAAGGATCATCTCACACTGCTTGCGCTCCGGGCGATTCTCATGTCCCTTAATGTAAATGCGAAGGGTTGCCGCCGTGGCGGTTTCCAGAGCCTTTACGGCGCGCGCATCCAAGGCAAACCGGAAGTACGCCGCGCGAAAATAGCCCGAGGTCTCCGCTCCGGTGTTCCGAATGCTGAGACTTGCCTCTCCCCCGTTGTCCTTGTCGGGCTGGCCGCCGTAAACAAAGGTATCGTCGCTTGCCGTAACCGAAAAGCGCTTGCCGGTCTGCCGCTCGAGCACGGGATAGCCCTCGGCGTCCGTCCTTCCCGCAAACATAAAGGTGGCCGCCGTGCCGTAACGCCGTATGCCGTCCAGCCCCAGCACGTAGGGGCGCAGGACCAACTCGAAAAATCCGCCGCTCGGCTCCAAGGGAAGGTCGGCGATCTCAAGCGCTGCCGCGTAGCGGTAGCCGTAAAGCGCTTCAACGTCATAGGTCTTCCCCGTCGCATCGGTAAGCGTTTCGTAGATCTCCTTGGCCCTCAGCGCACGCGAGTCGCCTACCACGTTGCCCCCTTCGTCCTTCGTAAGGATCAGCACCTCGTAACCAACGCGGTTAAAGCCCGGGCTCTCCAGCCCCAAAATCAAGCGCGCATCAAAGCTTCCGCCCTTCGGCTTTGCCGTCTGATAGCCGAGTGTGTCGGCCGCGCTCTCGCGCTTGGGCTCAACGGTATACTCGCTGTCGGTCTTGACCGCAAGATTTTTCATCCTGGCGCTCCAAGAATAGAAGCCGTCAAAATAGCGCACCGCACTTGAGGCATATACGGCCGGATCAAATTTCGTAATGGTAAAATCAAACGCCTTTTTCCCGTCGACAAAGACCTCGCTAAGACCGCTTTTCGGTGTGAAAACGCAACGAATGTTATACCACCGACCGGTCTCAAGGCGCACGTCGGTGCGATCCTTGCTTGCGCTCCCGGTATAGAGATAGCCCTCGTTGTCAAGACGGATGGAATTGAATCGCGCGGCATCCCCCGTCACGGGATCCTTATAGATCCAAGTAAGAAAGGACATCGGACTTTCCTTGGGCGTTTTTCCGCTTCGAATGCCATCCGGGAAGGCGTCAAAGTAAAAGCCTCCCTCAAGCGAAAAGGTAAGATAGCTCCCCAAAATATTGCTATCATCGTAGATATAAAGGGCGCTCGCTTTGTTGTCCGCATTCCACACATAAGCGGTACCGTCTGCCTCCGTGTCACTCATCCAATGCCCATGCATATCGCGCACACGGTAACCCGCCTCGCTATCGGTCAGAAGATTCCACTCAAGATCCGCCGCCGAGGCAGACACCGCCAGCAAAACCAAAGCCGCTACCGCAAGCGCCGCGCACAAAAAAAGTCCCGAAACACTCCGTCTTTTTCTCATCTGCGTTCTCCTTTTCGATTTGAGAATGATAAACTCAGTTTGATTTTAACAAAAAAAGTTAAAAAAGTCAAGAGACCGCCATCCACTCTTGAAGATTACCAAAATTGAAGTTTGTCGGTCTGGCTACTCTTGAACTAAGGGGCGTGCAACTAAGCCTCCCTCCGAGAGGGAGGGGGACC
>JAGAUC010000046.1 GCA_017621015.1 Clostridia bacterium
AAACGGCAACACAAGAGTTTGTCGTACCCAAATCTATACCAATGATCTTTCCCATAATACATATCCTCCAAAATTATATTTTTCTTTATTTAAGTAGCCTTAGTTGGCAACCTTTACCATGGAATAGCGAAGGATCTTATCATCCTTCTGATAGCCCTTCATCAGGACCTCGGCGATCGCATTCTCGCCGTATGCCTCGTCCTCCACATGCATGACCGCGTTGTGAAGGTTGGGATCAAACTGTCCCGTGGTGTCGATCTCCTTGACACCCATCTTTTCCAGCGTATCGCGGAAGCTCTTGAGCGTAAGCTCCAGACCCTTTCTCAGCGCCTCGGCATCCTCACAGCCCTCGGCGCGCTCAAGATTGTCAAGCACGGGAAGAATGTTTGTCAGCGCATCAATGTACGCATCCGAATAAATGCCGTCGCGCTCCTTGGCCGTGCGCTTGCGGAAGTTATCATACTCGGCAAGCATACGAACGTAGCGCTCATTGAGCTCCTCGGCCTTGGCGTTGGCCGCCGCCAGCTCCTCCTCCAGCTTCTTGACCTTTTTCTTATCGGTCTTTTCTGCCTTGGGGGCTTCCTCCTTGACCGCCTCCGTTTCCGGTGCGGTATTCTCTACTTCATTCTGTTCCATCTTGTTTTCCTGCATTTTTATCTCCTAACTGCTTGACTCCGTTTTCGCCAAGCATATCCGAAATGTTGTCGCCCAGCTCCCCGATGGTGGCCAGCACCTTCGCGTAGTCCATACGGAGCGGACCGATGACACCGATCGCGCCCACCGTGCGCCCGTTTTTCTTGATGGGCTTATAGATGACCGAGGAATTGCCCATCATCTTATATTCGCCCTCCGAGCCAATGATGACGTTTACGTCATCGGTCTCGTTCGACGAGACCAGATTGACAAGGTCCTCCTTGCTCTCAAGTGCACCCAGCAGCTTACCTAAGCTCTCGGAGTCCGAAAACTCGGGGTACTGAAGAAGGCGATTAAGACCGCTGATACGCAGATCGCCTTCGTCGGTTTCGCTCATGGTATCGTAAATGACCTTGAGCACGGGGTTGATGAGATGCGCGTTGTCACCCATTTCGTTTTCCAGCTTGACCAGAATGGGAAGCGTGATCTCCTCGCTGCCAAGTCCCACAAGGTTTTCGTTGAGGACCTGTGTCAAAAGTCCGAGCGATTCGCGGCTACAGCCGCCCTCTACGCGCAGACGGTTGGTCTTGACGCTTCCGCCCTGTGTGATCATGACCAGAAGAAGATTGTCGACATCGATCTCAATGGCCTCGAACTTGGAAATGGTGACCGCCGCGCGACGGGGTCTCACGGCAAAACCCGTATAGTTGGTCAAATTGGATGCCAGCTTGGAGGCCTTTTCCAAAATACCGTCCAGCTCGTTCATCTTGACCTTTAAGATCTGATTGATCTGCGCCACCTCGCTCGCCGTCATGGCATAATGCTGCAGCAGCGAGTCCACATAGAAGCGGTAGCCCTGCTCACTCGGCACGCGTCCCGACGAGGTGTGCGGCTTTTCGAGGAAGCCCAGCTCCTCAAGCTCGGACATTTCGTTCCGAATGGTAGCAGACGAGCAGGTGAGCTGCTTATTTTCCACGATATACTTGGAGCCGACCGGCTCACCGCCCGAGATATGCGCCTCGACGATCGCTTTTAGTATTTGCTTTTTCCGTTCGCTTAGTCCCTTGTTTTCCACGAGTTCATACCTCCCTTTGAAAAATAAGAGCCCAAATGTTGTTTTTTACTCCGTTTTAGCACTCTTTAACCCCGAGTGCCAAAACACAAGTATAATTTACCACCATTCGGGCTTTTTGTCAAGAATTTATTTGCTTTTTTTTGTTAACAATTTATGAATTTGCCGTTTTTTAGCAAGTTATAGCTCTCTTTTGCTAAAGTCAAGCAAAAAAAGACGGCAGAGCTGGCTCTGCCGTCTTATCGATCAAAGAACGCTTCGGAGAAAATGCTGAAGGCGCTCGCTCTTGGGCGACTCGAAGAACTCCCGAGGCGGAGCCTCCTCCTCGATGATGCCGTCGCTCATAAAGAGCACCTTGTCGGCCACCTCCTTGGCAAAGCCCATCTCGTGCGTGACCACAAGCATGGTCATACCCTCGGCGGCAAGCTGCTTCATAAGGTCAAGCACCTC